>JAISHX010000059.1 GCA_031262335.1 Clostridiales bacterium | reverse complement strand
TCACGGAAGGTTAAAAGTGCCGGTGGTAAACGCCTTAAAAATGAGATTCATATTATGTTTAAAATTTCAGGCAATCAGATTTCCGAGTTTAAAGTGCTTTCAAAGCATACGCCTGTTCCGATACCGCGTCCGCGTCCAAAAGGCTATGTTCCAAAAGGTGAAGTTGTATACCCAAAACCTTCTGTATACAATATGTATACGTTTGACACAAGCAATTTCAGTCGTGAGAAACTGCCTTATGCCGCCCCTAAATTCAATCCTGTTGTTGCAATAACCGGTTTTATACTTTCATGCTTTGCTGTAATTTTTCCCTCAACAGCGTTAATATTTCTTGCGTTGATTGTGAGTGTTTCCGGAATTTTACACATTTTGATACAATTTTCAGGAAAAAAATTAAGAGCCACAACCTTATATAATCTTGCAGTAATAATGTTTAACGGAGGCAATTACGAAAAAGCGCACAAATACTTATTACGCGCAGCCATTAAAGATAGTGAAAATGAATTTGTTGAATACGGAATAGCGAAAATTAAGTATTATATAAAATAAGTTATACAGTATAGTATTGTTGCGTATATATTAGGAAGGAATATTTTTGGAGGGAGCAATGACAGCTTCCGTTTTAACGAATCAGAATCATTATTCTTTAGAAGAGCGCATCAAACCGCACGGAGCAAGAATTTTTCCGTTTTTTTTTGAAGGCGCATTCATAAAAGCCGCGAATATTTGCGGCGTTCCGCTTTCAAAATGCGAAACGGTAATATTTTCCGGCACAAAAGCAATGACAGATGCTGCAATATTTAATGCGGGAAGAGTCGTTAATTTTCTTACTGTGTTAGACAACCGCAACGATTTATCCATTTATGAAAATCATGAAAAAAACGTTTTTCGCGAAACAGGTTTGAATATAACATTCCGCCGATTTGACAAAGAAACTGTAAGTCGTGCGCATATTATTGTTAATTTGCCGTCAAGCAAAACGGGCGGTATTTTTGATTTATATTATCAAAAAAATGCAGTCATTTTTGACCTTACAAACGACACCGCGGCTAAAAATGAACTGATTTGGAAAAAACGCGGAGTAAAAATTGTGGATTCGTTAAGAATTTCTATTCACGGTGAAAAAATTCCGCTTAATGTTTTTGAGGCGGCATTTTTTATAAAAAGCGAGCAGTATCAGCGTGTGAATCTTGAAGGAATTTCATCAGATTATTCTGACGCGTTGCAAGTTTTGCGGCAACTTAAAAATCTTAAAGCAAGAGTGTTTTCGCTAACTTATGCTTAATCTGTATAAGCAGTAAAACTTGATTTTATATTTAACTTAACGGGCAATTTATTCCCCTCATATTAGGTGTGGGGATAAATTGCTTCCAAATATTTTTTCAAAGATACTTGCAAAAAGTTTTAAAATATTATATAATTGGTATTGTTGGGGATATAGCACAGATGGGAGTGCGTTCGGTTCGCATCCGAGAGGTCGAGGGTTCGAGTCCCTTTATCTCCAGTCAACGGCGCAATCTTGAATCCGCCGATGTTATACTTTTTCAGAAATACAGTAGCGGCGGTAATTAAGATTTCGGAATAGTAAACCCCATTTCAGTTCATTTCTGAAATGGGGTTTACTGCTTACTGTCATGCACAAAAGTATTAAGATAAAAAGCTTTGTTTAGTGCATAGAAGTTCATAAAAATAATTTAAAAGAGAGGTAAGTGTTATGACAAAAGCAATTGTTATTAGCAGAACCAACGCTAAAGTTCAGACTTTAGCTATTTTGACGGCAATTGTTGCGGCGGTAGCTCTGCCGCAGGTTTTCCATGCTGTCGGAACAATCTCCGGCTTGGGAGCAGGTCTCGGTCAGACTTTCCTACCGATGTATCTGCCGATTATAGCTGTAGGATTTTTAGCCGGACCATTCGCAGGTGCTGTTTCCGGTGCGTTAGCACCGCTTGTTAGTTTTGCACTTTCAGGCATGCCCACAACGGTTCTTTTGCCATTTATAATGGTAGAACTTGCGGTGTTTGGTTTGTCTTCAGGCTTGTTGTATACCGTTAAAATGCCGACTATTTTAAAAGTGATTAGTGCACAGTTGTCAGGCAGAATCGCATTTGCAGTAGCAGTTATGGCAAGCATTTATCTATTGGGCAATGAAACGGTTGGCGCAGCAAGCATACTGAACGGAATCAAAACGGCATTACCCGGCTATTTGCTTCAATGGGCTATTATGCCTTTGCTTATATTCCGTATTGAAAATATTAATAAGCGTGAGGGATAGAACTATGCCTCAAAACTTGGAGAAATCAAAAATTGGGGCGGTGCAAGCTATAAAAAGCGGTGAGGCGACTTGTGTAGTTGTACGCAACGGGCAGAATATTTATGTTGCCAGCGGACACGGTGTTTCACCGCTTTTGAAACTGTATCAAACCGAGCCTGATAAATTTCAGGATTCTTTTGTGGCGGACAAAATTATCGGAAAAGCGGCGGCTGCAATAATAATCATGGGCGGTGCAAGTGAAGTTTACGGAGATGTCATGAGTATTGCCGCCCACGAGTACCTTGCTTTGCACAATGTACATGCTACATATGGTGAAATTGCGGAAGTAATTCATAATAAAAACGAGAACGGCATATGCCCGATAGAGCGTTCTGTATTGGATGTTAAAGAACCGTACAAATGTCTTACTCAAATTATCGACACCGTCAAATGCCTTAAAGCCTGTTTATCATCTATTCAGTAAAAGGCGGATAAAGGCAAGAGAAGGCATTTGAAAAGAATTATGCAATCCAAAAACTCTCGCAAGAGGGTTTTTTTATTTATTCAATTTAAGAACATTCTTAAGTACGAAAATTTCTCTTGTCATACTCGTTATAAAGTGGCATGCTGTAACCGCAAGATTAGCATCGTGCAAAAGAATAAATCAATTCAAGCAACATAAACTTAAAAAAAGAGGGGAGGGGCTGAAATTGCCAAAAAGTAAGCAAAAAATAAAAGTTATTGTATTAAATCCGCCCATAACGGAGGAAGAAAGAAACCACTGGCGCGAAAAATGTACGCAAGCCGCTGTCCGTGCAATAAATGCCGACATTGACAAAGACTTTGAGGGGTTTTACGAAAGAGTTTGTGGTAAGAAATGAAAACTGCTATTTACTCCCGCAAGTCCCGCGCAAGCGAAAAAGGCGAAAGTATCCAAAATCAAATTGATATGTGCAAACAGTACGCCAAACTGAATTTTACTACAGGAGAATCAGCTTTTGAGGTTTATGCCGATGAGGGCTTTTCGGGCGGCACCACAAACCGCCCTGCCTTTAATCGGCTTCTGAATGATATTAAATCCGGAGAAATTTCCGCTCTGATATGTTACCGTTTAGACCGTATAAGCCGCTCGGTTATGGATTTTTCAGAAATTTTAGAAGAATTAAATTCAAGAAACATTACATTTGTTTCGGTAACGGAACGTTTCGACACCTCAACACCTGTCGGACGCGCAATGCTATACATCGCATCGGTTTTCGCACAGCTTGAAAGAGAAACTATAACCGAACGAATCCGCGACAACCTTGCCAAGCTTGCACGTTCCGAACGCTGGCTTAACGGCAAGCCGGCGTTCGGTTTTAAGACAGAAAAACAATCTTTTGTTGACGAATCAGGGAACAAACGTAATTTTACAAAACTTATTCATGATGAACAAGCTCTTGAAACGATTCGCCTTATTTTTGATAAATATCTTGAGTTACGTTCACTCGGGAAATTATCACTCTATTTAGAAGAAAAAAGAATTTTCACAAACAGAAATTCTAACTTTGCGGTAACACCGTTAAAACACATACTTGAAAATCCGGTCTATGTTATTTCCGATGAATCAATCTATACCTATTTTTCTGAATTAGGCTGCGATATAGCTTCTGCAAAAGAAGATTTTAACGGTAACGGATTGCTGATTCACCGAAAATATAGTTTTGGTAAGGGCGCAAACAAAAAACAAAAAGTTAATGACTTTAAATATTGGATAATAGCAATAGGTACTCACAAAGGTATAATTTCTTCAAAAACATGGCTTGAAACTCAAAGCATTATAAAGTATAATGCTGATAAAGCCCCCCGCGAAAGCACATCAAAAGTATCTTTAATTTCTTCTGTTTTGCGGTGCTCGGAATGCGGCGGCAAAATGGGCGTAACATACCGAACCAATAAAAATGAGGAAAATTATTATTACAGATGTCACACAAAAGCTCGGTCACGCGGAAAAAAATGCAGCATAAAAAATCTTGACGGCAAAGAGGCAGATACAGAAATTATAAAACAGCTTTCCGCTTATGCCGAAATGAATACAGATAAATTCATATCATTGTTAAAACTTCCCAAAACCTTATCAGAGCATGACCGCGCCGCAATCATTGAACATGAAATATCAGAATTAACAACGCAAATACATAATCTTACACTAATGCTTTCAAAAAATCAAACCGCCGAAAAATACGTATTTGCACAGATTGAACAGCTTGACACACAATTAAACAAAAAACAATCGGAGCTTAAAAATATTAAAGCACTAAGCGAAAATTTAAAAGCCACAGAACAGCGTGAAAAAGAACTCCTGCAAAAACTTTCTTACTTTAATGATAACTTTGTTACGCTTACGCCGGAAACAAGGCAACTCTATATAAAAGACTTGCTTAAAGCGGTCTATTGGAACGGCGAAAGTCTAAGCATTGAGTTTAATCTCTGATAATTTTGAGTTGTGTTTTACATATAATACCTTCCGGCATAGATTATACACATCCTGATTTTATTGATGCAAACGGCAATACGCGCATATTAAGTATTTGGGATATGTCTATTACCGGAACGCCGCCGGAAGGTTTTTCTTTTGGAGCAGAATTTGGGTCTGAGATAATAAATGAGGCGATTGCAACAGGCAGTTATGAGGCAGCCAGAGAGATTGTTCCGCACTATGATTTTTCGGGACACGGTACGCACGTTGCGGGCATAGCGGCGGGAAACGGTTTTGCTTCAGACGAGGAATACATTGGCGCGGCTCCGGAATCAAGCCTGCTTATTGTTAAACTTGGCATGCCTGATTATGACAGCTATCCAATAAATACGATTGACGTAATGTATGCGCTGAAATATGTAATCGAACGCGCAGAAGAGCTTGATATGCCGATTGCTATTAACTTGAGTTACGGCTCGTCTTACGGCTCGCATGATGGCAGTAGTCTTTTTGAAAGCTATGTTGACGATATGGCACTTTTAGGAAAAACAATAATAGTAGCGGCAGCAGGTAACGAAGGCGCACTCGACAGACATGCTGAAGGAGCTTTTGCAACAGAATCTTCCGTGCAAATAGCAATATACAGTCCGACAAAATATGTTTCTATTGACCTGTGGAAATCACAAGTCGATATGGTCGATGTCGAAATTATCGGTCCGAACGGGCAATCCACAGGACGGATTCCTTACAACGGAAACCGTCTGAGATATAATTTGGGTGTTGACCTTGTTTACATTGTATTTTCAATGGGAACGCCGTTCAGTATGATGGAAGAAATAAATATTGAAATTACAAGCGTCCGCGAAGAACTTAGCGAAGGAATCTGGACAATAAAATTTTATACTGTGGATGTTTTGAACGGAATATACCATATGTGGCTTAATACATCATCAAGCTCTGACAGAGCATATTTTATTGATGCCGAACGCAACAATACGCTTACAATACCCGCAACGGCACGCAGTGTAATAAGTGTCGGCGGGTATGATTTTATCAGCGGGCGGATTTCGACTTTTTCCAGTCTTGGCGGCAATATGGATACACATAACCTAAATCCGTCTGTTGTTGCTCCGGCTGAAAATATTGTTTCATGTGCTCCAATGGGCGGATACGATACAAAAACCGGCACAAGCATGGCGGCACCTTTTGTAACCGGCACATGCGCTCTTTTAATGCAGTGGGGCATTGTTCACGGAAATAACCCATATCTTTACGGTCAGACGCTGTTAGGCGCAATTTGTTCAGGTGCAAAGCGTGAACGCAATATAACATACCCTAATAATTCATGGGGATACGGCAAGCTTTGTGCATTAAGTTCTCTTGACATACTTGTACAATCATCACGCGATATTTATTCTGCAGAGGCATCAGAAAGCATATGGCGGGAAGAACGTGACAAAATCATGTCTGAAGAGTTTGTGGATTTAATAGTTGAATACAATCCGGCACTTGTAAGAGCAATAAATTCTACAGATGATATAATTTTCTTATATTTGATTGAGTATAACAAAGCGCTTATTTCGATGAATCGTTTCCTTATACAAGAGTTTGCAAACCAAATAACAATACTTACAGACTTGAGCCACCCTCTTCTTTACGGTGTGCTTGAAAAAGACATTCTTGCCGAAACAGATATATTGCCGCTAATAAACAACCCTCAGTTAAACCTGACCGGAAGCGGAACGCTGGTAGGGATTATTGACTCCGGCATAAATTATACGCACGAAAGCTTTCGCTATGAGGACGGCTCCTCAAAAATAATGTTGCTGTGGGACCAAACTTCAAAAGTGGGCATGCCTCCTGTTTCGATAAACAAAGGCACAGAATTTACGCAGGCACAAATAAACGCCGCACTCTTAACTGACAATCCGTTTGAGATTGTTCCGTCCAATGACACGATTGGTCACGGAACATTTATTTCAAGCATTGCGGCGGGACGTAACATTTCTAATTATGTTGGAATCGCTCCCGATGCCGAACTTATTGTTGTCAAACTTGCGCCGGCAAAAAAAAATGACCGTGAAGAATGTATGGTTTTTGACGAGGATAAGATTGCTTTTTATTACACGGACATTGCTCTCGGCTTGTTTTATCTTATTAACAAGGCATCTGAGTTTGATATGCCTCTTTCCGCAATACTCGGACTTGGAACAAACATGGGTCCGCATGACACAATAACAACATTTACAGGCTCAAATAATGTCCGCAGCTTTATTATAACGGCAGCAAGCGGTAATGAAGGCAACTCCCGCAAGCATGCAAAAGTTCAAATCAGGGCTTCGGAGGACATCGCAATCTGCGAATTTAATGTCGCGGAAGGCGAAAGCGGAATTTTTGTTAATATTTGGGGATATGCACCGGATAGATTCTCAATAAGCTTTGAATCTCCGTCAGGTGAAAGAGTTGACTATACGCGTCCCCGCAACCTTTTGAACATGCGCTTTGAAATGATTTTTTATCATACACAAGTGTGGCTTGATTATATGACGAGCGTTGAACATAACGGCGACGAATTTGCATGCTTGAGATTCAAAAATCCCGAACCCGGCATATGGAAAATTTTTCTTCGAGGCGATAAAATCGTAAACGGAACATTCCATTTTTGGATGAGTGCGAACAACTGGAGCAAACCGGATACATTTTTCATTGATTCTTCTCCCGAAACTACAGTAACAAACGGCGGCAGCGATAGGGATTTGATTTCTGTCGGCGCATACAATCATGTAAACCAAAACTTGTATATAGACGGAAGCAGAGGTCCGTCGCGTGCCGGAATAATCCGCCCCGATTTAATTGCGCCAGGTGTCAATGTATCTGGAGCAGATGCCGGCGGCGGTTTTAGAACAGCAAGCGGAACAAGTATCTCGGCAACTATTGTCGGGGGTGCGGCGGCGTTGCTATTGCAGTGGGGAGTTGTAGACGGCAATTATCCTTATATGAATACAAACATAGTTAAGTCAATGCTGCTTGCAGGAGCATACCGCCGTCCGGATATTGTATACCCAAATAACCAATATGGTTATGGTCAGCTTGACTTGTTTGAAACATTTATGCAATTAAGCGCGACTTTTAATCGGCGGAACAATTATATGGCGTATCTTTCGTTTCCGCAAGATGTAGTCGCCGTTTCTGTTCATAAAAAGAATTTTCTTCTGCCTATTTTTATTATTTTACTTATTCTCGAAAAAAGAAAAACCGGTTATTATATTCCGTAAAAGTCCGGCATAAACTGTACAAGTTATTATAAAAGCGGAGAATGTTATGCTTAATATACTTTGGGCGGCAATGATACTTATCGGAGTTGTTTATGCGCTTGTCACAAACAGAATAGATTCTGTGACAAGCGCGTGCATAAATTCCTCAGCGGAGGCTGTTGCTGTTTGTATTAAAATGGCGGGGATTGTGGCTTTTTGGTCAGGAATTATGCGGATAGGAGAAAAAAGCGGACTTGTTTCCGCATTGGCGCGGAGATGTTATCCTGTTTTGAAGTTTCTGTTTCCGACGCTTAATCCTCGCAGCAAAGCAATGGAATATATATCCGCGAATTTTATCGCAAATATTTTAGGGCTTGGATGGGCGGCGACACCTCCCGGACTTCTTGCAATGGAAGAACTGCAAAAAATAAACCCCGATAAAAAATCTGCCAGCCGTGAAATGTGCATGTTTCTTATAATAAACATGTCAAGTCTGCAACTTATTACAGTAAACATTCTTGCATACCGTTCACAGTATAACTCGGCAAATCCTTCCGAAATAATAGGTCCCGGAATTGCTGCGACACTACTTTCAAGTATTGCGGCAATCGTTGCGGCAAAAGTATTTGAACGAGCGACATTTGGTAAGGCGGTGAGAGAATGAATTTTATCGGTATTGTTTCATTTGTTTCAGATATGATAATACCTATAGTAGTTTCGGTCATGATTATTTTTGGAATGAAAAAGAAAATAAGTGTATACGATACTTTTCTTGAAGGTGCAACAGACGGTTTGAAAATAACCGTAAAAATTCTTCCCACATTAATCGGGCTTATGGTTGCTGTCGGAATTTTACGCGAATCCGGTTTTCTTACTTTTCTGTCAGAACTTCTTTCCCCTGCCGCAAATGTTGTCGGCTTTCCAAAAGAAGCTGTCCCGCTGTCATTTATGCGGCTCGTATCATCGTCGGCATCAACAGGATTATTGCTTGATATTTTTAAAAATTACGGTCCAGATTCATTTATAGGGCGGTTTGTATCCGTAATGATGAGCTGTACGGAAACGGTATTTTATACAATGAGTGTGTATTTTTTAAGCGTAAATGTAACAAAAACGCGTTATACGCTTGCCGGTGCGTTGATAGCCAATGCTGTAGGACTTGCAGGCGCACTTGTTATTACAATCGTTACATTTGGCAAATAGTGTAAAGGGAGCTTAACGCTCCCTTTTTTATTATAAAAATGCAGTCGAACTGGCAAAAACTTTATATGAAGTAATAAAAAATTTTCTTGACATGAATAAAAGGCTTGTGTTACAGTAAAAAATAGATATGTTGTACAAAATATAAAAATAAAGGAGATGTTCAAAAAACATGAAGTTTCGAAAAGTAGTTGCCGCCACATTATTAGCGGCAATGGCTTTGACCGCTTGCGGCGGGAATAATTCTTCCGACAAAACAAACGCAACCACTTCACCTACTGAAGCAACGTCAGACACAACAGATGCAACAGAAAATTCAAACGAGGTAACTCAGACAAGCGAATCAAACTCGCCTGCACCGGGGGACATGGGTGAACCGTATGTTACATACATGACACAAGACTGCGGTACACTCAATTATCTTGTAACAAATAAATCAGTTGATGCTGAGGACGGTTATGTTCACTTTGAAGAAAACCTTCTTGAAACAGACAAATTTGCACGTTTGAAACCAAGCCTTGCTGAAAGCTACACTGTTTCATATAATGCTGAAGTTTTTACTTTCAAAATCCGTTCGGACGTAAAATGGGCAACATGGGACCAAAAAGAGTACGGCGAAAATGTAACCGCTCATGACTTTGTTACATCAGCAAAATATGTTCTTGACCCATATCACGCATCACTTAACGCATGGTTTATTACCGACTTCGTTGCCGGTGCACAAGAGTATTATGACTCTCTTCTTGCTCTTCTTGACGAATACGGTGATGATGTTGAAGGTTACAAAGCTGCACGCGACTCTGTTGATTTCAGTACAGTCGGAGTTAAAGCACTTGATGATATGACACTTGAATATACTATGATAAATCCTACACCTTATTTCCCTTCAATTACCACTTATGGCGTATACTGCCCTGTTAACGAGAAATTCCTTAATGAAATAGGCGAAGATGATTTTGGTACAAAAGGTAAAGAGTCTATCCTTTATAACGGTAGTTTTACAATGACAGACTGGACTCTTGAGGTTGAAAAAATTTTCAAAAAAAATGAGCTTTATTGGCAAAAAGACCGCGTTCATATTCCTTATATACGTTATTTCTTCGTAGCGGATGAAGTTGTTCCTTTGGAACTTTACAAACGCGGCGACATTTCTGCTGCCGCAATCACTACTCTGTATCTTGAAGAAATGTTGGCAGACCCAACTTACAGCAACCAGCTTTATATTACAAGCACAAGCAGCCAGTCATGGTGTTGGGCGTTTAATGTTCGTGAAACATCAGGTGAATATGCCAACCCCGACTTCAGAACGGCTGCACTTAATGAAAACTTCCGCAAAGCTGTTTTCCATGCTTTCAACAGAAGGCCGTATCTTAAAATATATAATCCTGAAGAAGAGGCTGTTGATAAAATGTTGTCCGGCGCATTTATGCCGGTTGGTCTTTGCGTAACAGAAGAAGGCAAGGATTATACGGAATTTGGCAATTTACCGGAGGTTATTGAAGCAAACAGAAACAATTATGACCCTGATAAAGCAAAAGAAGCTCTTGATGCCGCAAAAGCAGAACTCGGCGACAGCGTAACATGGCCGATTAAAATCCGTATTCTCGGAACAAGCAACGAAGTTTCAAAAGCACAATCCGCAGTAACCAAACAAGTGCTTGAAGAAGGTCTTGGTACAGATAATGTAATTATAGAAACTGTCATTTATACGGGCGACACTTACTATACAACCGTTGACAACGGCGCGTTTGATATGTGGCAGTTTGGTTGGTCTGCTGACTATTCCGACCCAAACAACTACCTTGGCACTTTGCTTAAAGATAACGACATGAACGACTACGGTTTTGAATTTTTCCCGTCATATAGTGAATATGAAGCAGCATATAACGATGCAAACACAACTTATGATATTGACGAACGCTATGAAAAATTTGCAAAAGCAGAACAAATTATGTATGATAACTATGTTATAATTCCGTTCCGATATGTTGGCGGAAACTATGCAATAAACAAAGTACAAAACCCGTACGATTCTTTGAGCAGGGGAATGTACGGAAATTCTCCCGATAGATTCCTTGACGTAATTTACGGAACGGAGCCTATTACATCGGAGGAGCGCGAAGCTCAACGCGTCGCCTATGAGGCGGAAAAAGAAGCAATAAAAGGTAAATAATCAATGTTAAAGTATACCGCAACGAGATTGTTACGCTCTATCGTAACAATCTTCGTTGTTGTATCAGCGGTGTTTCTGCTTCTTAGGCTTATGCCTGTAACAGGGTATTTTGAACCCGGTACATACGAGAGGCTCCCTGAGCAGGCTCGTAATATCCGG
>JAISHX010000207.1 GCA_031262335.1 Clostridiales bacterium | reverse complement strand
ATTTCAAGTCCGGCAAAGTCAAATTTATTGTGAAACGGTTCAAGTAAAGCAACCGGAACAGAATTTAACTTTTTTACTATATGAAAAAGCGCGGCACACGCACCGACACAATCTCCGTCCGGATTTATGTGACCGGCTATAAAAACTTTGCCCGCGTTTTTTATTTTTTCTATTATTCGGTCTGCTGTATTATCCATACAAAATTCCTTTCTATCCGGCGGGGACGGCAATAAAACCGTCCCCGTGGGAAACTGTCGCTAATTTGACGAGTTTTTAATGTCTGCAACAGCTTCATCTATCAGCTTTGAAATTCTTGCGCCGTGTTCAATGGAATCGTCGGCAACAAAAGTTATAGCAGGGGTAAGCCGCAAATTGAGTTTTGCAGCTATTTGTTTGCGGACATATCCGGTGGCACTTACCGCACCGTCTAATGCCGCTTTTTTTTCTTCGTCTGTTCCCAGACTGCTTATAAATATTTTGCAAAATTTTAAATCCGGAGTTGTTTCAACATTCGTAACGCTGACGACTCCGCCGCGTATACGCGGGTCGGATAACTCTGTAAGAAAAATTGCGGCAACTTCACGTTTTATTTCATCATTTACACGCACAAGTCTGTTATTTTTCACCGTACCACTTCCTCCATGGTGAAAGCTTCAACAACATCTCCCGCTTTTATATCGTTGAATTTTGAAAGGACGATACCACATTCATAACCCGCGCTGACTTCCCGAGCATCTTCTTTAAAGCGGCGGAGAGTATCTATTTCACCTTCATAAACAACAATTCCGTCCCGAACAAGCCGTACTTTTGAAGAACGTAAAATCTTTCCGTCAGAAACATGACACCCGCCGATGTTTCCAATACCTGATGCTTTGAATATCTGTCTTATTTCGGCGTGACCAACTACTTTTTCTGCAAAAACAGGGTCAAGCATGCCTTTTATTGCGGCGTTTACATCGTCAATTGCCTGATAAATTATGCGGTAAAGCCTAATGTCAACATTGTATTCCGCTGCAACTGATTTTGAGGAAGGCTCGGGACGAACATTAAATCCAATTATGACGGCTGTTGACGCAGCCGCAAGCATTACATCGGATTCCGTTATCGCGCCTACACCGCCGTGAATTATCCTTACTTTAACTTCTTCGTTTGATAATTTTTCAAGGCTTTGGCGTACCGCCTCAACCGAGCCTTGAACATCAGCTTTTATTACTATATTAAGTTCTTTTACCTGTCCTGCTTTAATTTGAGTAAATAAGTCGTCAAGCGAAACCTTTTGCGGCATTGCTTTTATCATGTCAGCACGCCCTTTTGCAAAATGTGATTCCGCAACATGACGTGCCTGTCTTTCATTAACAGATGCGTACAAAACGTCGCCTGCTTGAGGAACGTCAGGCAGCCCCAAAATTTCAACTGCTGTACCCGGCAACGCCCTCTTGACTTTTTTACGGTTATCGTCAAGCATTGCGCGTACTCTGCCGTAAATCGAACCGGCAACAACTGTGTCACCGACTTCCAAAGACCCTTGCTGAATCAGAACGGTTGCAACAGTTCCTCTACCCTTTTCCAAAGACGCTTCCAAAATTGTACCGCGTGCTTTTTTGTTGGGGTTTGCACGGAGGTTTTTCATTTCCGCAACAAGAGTTATCATTTCAAGCAGTTCAGGAATACCTTGCTTTGAATGTGCCGACACGGGAACGCATATTGTTGTGCCGCCAAATTCTTCGGCAACAATATTATGTTCAAGCAGCTCCTGCTTTACTCTATCCGGATTTGCCGATGGCTTATCTATTTTGTTTATCGCAACTATAATTTCAACATTTGCCGCTTTTGCATGGTTGATTGCCTCAATTGTTTGCGGCATAACCCCGTCGTCTGCCGCAACGACAAGCACGGCAATATCTGTGACTTGCGCGCCTCTCATTCTCATTGCGGTAAACGCTTCATGCCCTGGCGTATCTAAAAAAGTTACATGTTTATCATTTAAAGCAACCGTGTATGCGCCGATGTGTTGGGTTATTTTTCCCGCTTCTCCCGCCGCGACATTTGATTTCCTTATAGCGTCAAGCAAAGCTGTTTTACCGTGGTCAACGTGACCCATAACAACAACGACAGGAGGACGCGGTACTAAGTCCTCTTCATTGTCGGGAATTTCGGCAAATGTTTCCTCAAAAATATCAACTTCTACTTTTTCTTCAAGGATAAAATTAAATTCCTCGGCAATTTCAGATGCGGTTGCAAAATCTATTTCTTGAGTAATCGTTACCATATGTCCGTGTTTCATAAGTGTTTTTACGACTTCCGCACCCTGTTTTGCCATAAGCTCCGCAAGCTCTTTTACTGTGATAATTGACGGAATGACAAGTGTTTTAATTTCGATAGGAGCCGGAATTACTACTTTTTGTGCGGATTTTTTTGCCTGTTTTGGGTTGCGGCGTGCTTTTTCCGCATCGTCACCTTTAAATCGGCTGCTTTGATGATGTTTGTCCTGCTGAATTTTTTGGATTTGTTTTTGCGGTTTTTCCGGCTGGGCAAGCTTGCCTTTATCACCGGGTCTGCCTAACGGTTTTGTTGGCGGTCTTTGCGGACGTTTTGCATCGGCATCTTTATCTTTGTCGCCGGACTGCGGAGGTCTGGTTCCTTGCGTACCTCTATTGTAACCGGTTCCCGGCGTGCCTTTATAACCCGTTCCTTGCGTACCTTTATAACCACCCGGTCGAGGTGCAGATTGTGTACTCGTTCCCCTGTTACCTGTAGGTGTGCCGCTTTGCGAATTTCCTCTATAAGGAGGTCTGTCGCCTTGAGGAGGTCTGTTAGGCGGCGTGCCTTGCCTGCCTGCGTAGCCATGACTGTTAGGACTTCTTGTATCTGTTCCGCTACGGTGATGCTGGTCATTTCCATACTGCCTTGCCGTGCCTTGCGGACGTTGTGATGTTGGTTGACTGTGTCTTTGTTCCGTTGTTTGAGGTCTTTCTGCCGAAGAATGGGTTGTTTCTGCCCCTAAAGCTTTTTCTTCTTTTTTGACCGGTTGTTCTGAAGTAGTTGGATGCGGTCTGCGTTCTCCGTCAAATCTTGGCGGACGGCGGTCGCCTTCGGGACGCGGTCTGCGTTCTCCATCAGGTCTTGGCGGACGGCGGTCACCTTCAGGGCGTGGTCTGCGTTCTCCATCAGGTCTTGGCGGACGGCGGTCGCCTTCAGGGCGTGGTTTCCGTTCCCCCTCAGGGCGTGGTTTACGTTCTCCTTCAGGACGCGGTTTGCGGTCACCTTCAGGTCGTGGTTTACGTTCTCCTTCAGGGCGTGGCTTACGCTCTCCTTCAGGTCGTGGTTTACGTTCGCCTTCAGGGCGTGGTTTACGCTCCGCTTCAGGACGCGGCTTACGTTCGCCTTCCGTATTGGGGCGGAGTTCACCGGTTTGCTTAATTTCTTCATTCTTTGGTTCGCTTGGATTTGTATTCTGTTCTATTTGCTTTTCCTACCTTTCTAAATTCATAGATTTTCAATCAGCTTAATTATCGTGTCGGCAAAACCTTTATCACATATAGCAAAAGTTGCTCTGCCGCTTTGCCCCATTGCTGAATTAAGGCTTTCCATATCCGAAAGCACAAAAAACGGAACTTTATAATAGAAAGTTTTTTGAGAAAACTTTTTTTTGGTGTTTTCCGACGCGTCGGAACAGACAATAACAAGCTGTGCCGAATTATCCCTCAGTGCATTTTCACATGCGGATTCACCTGTAATAAGTTTTCCGGCACGCCTTGACAGACTTAATAATGATGCAAGTTTTCTGTCAAGCATTTGCGCCTCCGTTTACTTCATTGATTATTTTTTCATAAATTTCAGTCGGAACAGTTGTTTTAAATGACCTGTCCAACCCTTTGACTTTTTTTAATTTAATCACACATTCCGATAATTTACACACATATGCTCCGCGTCCGTTCATTTTGCCGGAATTATCTACAGCAAAACCGTTGCTTGTTTTAACTATTCTTAAAAGTTCTTTTTTATCTTTCATTGCCCCGCACGCGGAACATTTTCTGAAATGCGGCAGAATTTCTTTCATACGGTTTCGCCGCTATCTTCAGATTTTTCGTCTTCATAATACTCCTCGTAGTCCTCGTAATAGTCATCGTCCTCATCATAATATTCGTATTCTTCATTGTCTGCATTTTCATTTTCTTTATCAATTTCATAGTATTCATCATCATAATACTCATCTTCATAGTAATCGGCGGAAGAAGCATCTTGAGTTTCACAGACATCTTCAACATATTCAAGATAATCCTCTTTTGAAACAAACCCAATATCTTTTGCCTGACTTTCGCTTTTTATATCAATTTTAAATCCGCAAAGTCTGACGGCAAGACGTGCATTTTGTCCGTCTTTCCCTATTGCAAGTGAAAGCTGATTATCGGGAACAACAACTTTCGCGCTGCGTTCTGCTTCATTAACAGCAACCGCAAGTACCTTCCCCGGACTTAACGCTGATGCAATAAAAAGACGTATACTGGGATGCCACTCGATAATGTCCATTTTTTCCCCGTTAAGCTCGCGTACAATAATCCACACGCGCCGCCCGTCTTGCCCAACACATGAGCCGACAGCATCCACATGCGGATTTTTTGAAAAAACGGCTACTTTTGAACGCGAACCCGGCTCACGGGAAACAGCTTTAATTTCTATTACTCCGTCATAAACTTCAGGGATTTCTTGCTCAAATAGCTTTTTGACAAGTTCGGGGTTTGTTCTGGAAACATTTATGATAGGACCTTTAAGAGAATCTTTTACTTCCGAAACATAAAGTTTTATTCTTTCATTGAAAACATATAATTCTCCCGGAATTTGGTCGGCAGGTGAAATTGATGCCTCAATCCGTCCGAGGTCAACTATTATGTTTTTTCCTGCTTTTCGCTGAATAACACCGGTAATGATACCATGTTCTTTTTTCTTAAATTCATTGTATACTTTATTTCTTTCTGCTTCACGGATTTTTTGTACGACAACTTGTTTTGCTGTTTGGGCAGAGATTCTTCCAAAGTCTTTTGGAGTAACCGCAATCTCACAAGTATCACCGATTTCGTACTTTTTGTTTATTTTCCTTGCATCATCAACAGAAATTTCCTTTTCGCCGTCAACAACCTCCTCAACAACTGTTTTCTGTGCAAACACGCGGACTTTTCCTGTAATTCTGTCAACTACTGCCGTGACCGCTTGTTCCTGTCCGTAATTTTTCTTGCAGGCTGTTACCAAAGATGCCTCTATTGCCTGAAAAATAATTTCGCTATCAATTCCTTTCTCGCGCTCTATTTGTTTAAGCGCGTCTATTAGTTCCGAGTTCTTATCCATTTTTTCCGATAGCCCTCCCCGGCCATTTTTAAAAACGAGGAGCGGGTTAAACCCGCTCCTCATCTTCGTTGTTGTTATTATATTAAAATAATTATACCACCGGGATTAAAAAAATCAAGATGTTTTTTAATGTTATGATAAAAAATTTTCCAACATTTTTTCAAGGAGTTTAATATGATGTTCTTCATCCGCTTCTATTCGCAAAAGCAGATTCTCAATTGCCGGACTGTTAATGTAGCTGATAATATTTTTATATTGCTTTACGCAATCTTTCTCACCCTGAATATCAATGAGTATACGTTCACGCGGGGTGCGTCCGTAAACGATATTGCGTGCGTTCCAATATGTTGCTCCGAATCCGGAATATGATTTAAGCTCCAAAGGAACTCCGAGTTGACGCATACATGCTCCGAGCATATCAAGGTGGTGCATTTCAATTATTCCGATATTAAGAATATCTCTTGAAACCTGCGCGTATTCCTTTCCGTACGTTTCATGATGAACAACGTACTGCGTAAGTGCCGTCATTTCTGAATTTTTGCCGGCATAAGCAAGCGAAAGGATTGCCCCGCGGCGACTGTCCGGTTTAAGATTTACCGGCACCGGATATGGGTCAGGTAAATGATAAGGTGCCAAGTCAGCATCCATCGGGTGATTCTGTACTATAATTTCATCCATTTTATCTCTCCGCTAATTGGTCACTATGAAAATATGCGGAATATTTGTTAAAAATAACGGTATAGTTTCTCATTTTCGGATAAAAATATATTCGTAAAGGACTATGAACATGAAAGGAGCATATTGATGGCAACTTTTAACCAAACAGAAGTAAATTCAATAAGAGAGATTGTAATGGCGCACCAAATGTCGTCAGCAAAACTTTCTGACTATGCCAATCAGTGCCAAGACCCGCAAATACGCGAAATGTTCGGTAAAGCGGCTCAGGAATCAAAAACAGCGGCTCAAAATTTAATTCAGATGCTTTAGGAGGAATGTACATGCAAGAAAAAGACATGGTACTTGATGTCCTCAGCGGAATAAAATCAAGTATTTCAAATTACGCAAAAACAATATCAGAATGTGCCGACCAAGACCTTCGTAAGACATTCCAAAAAATGCGTGACGGTGATGAGCAATTTCAATATGATTTGTTTAAAATCGCAGAACAAAAAGGTTATTATAGTCCGGCACCGCAAGCTTCCCTGAATGATTCGGCAAATATCAAAACCCAACTTGTTCAGTCTTTAAGCGCATAATCAAATATATAAAAATCCTCCCTGACTGTTATTACAGTTAAGGAGGATTTTTTATTTATGACTTTACTGCCCCTGCCGCAAGTCCACTGACTAAGAAACGCGACAAGCAGAAGTACAGAATTACAATCGGCACAGCGATAAATACGCTTCCTGCCGCGAAACGGGCAAATTCGGTTTCGCCGAGCGACATCAGACCGACAGCAACGGTATAGAGGTCTTTTTGTTTAAGCAGGAGCTTTGGCAGAATAAAGTCACTCCAAGGCCATGTGAATGAGGTTAGCGCGGTATACACAATCATCGGAGCGGCGAGAGGCAAGTTTATGCGCGTGAATATTTGAAAGCTGTTTGCACCGTCTATACGCGCGGCTTCGTCGATTGCTGACGAAATTGTGTCAAAAAAGCCTTTCTGCACCATATAGCCCATAGGCGCACCGGCAGCATAAATCAGAATAAGCCCTAAATGACTGTTTATGAGTTTGAACTGCGTCATCAATATATAAACGGCAATCATTCCCATAAACGATGGGAACATTCCGAGGACAAGCGTCGTTTTCATCAACCCTTTGCGAGTGGGGAATTTGAAACGTGACATTACATAAGCAGTCAAAATAACAAGAACTGAGCCTAAGACGCAGCTTGCAATGGCGATAAACAGCGTGTTGCGGAACCA
>JAISHX010000090.1 GCA_031262335.1 Clostridiales bacterium | reverse complement strand
TCAACAAGCTCGCCTTCACGCGAAATACCGGAATCGAACATAATATCAAATTCCGCCTGTTTAAACGGCGGCGCAACTTTATTTTTTGCAATTTTAATGTGTGGGTGAACGCCTATAATATTTTCGCCCTGCTTGACCTTTTCGGTGTATGTTAATTCAATACGCACAGACGCATAAAACTTCAAAGCTCTGCCGCCTGTCGTTGTCGATGAAGGTCCCATGCCAAAACCGGATGTCTGAATTTTTTCACGCAATTGATTTGTAAAAATAATCATGCAGTTAGATTTGCTTGCCTGAACAGTTATTCTTTTCAAGGCACGCGACATAAGCCGTGCGTGCAGTCCAACTTGTCCGCCGCCCATTTCGGCATCAATTTCCTGCCGTGGTATAAGCGCGGCAACAGAGTCAACTATGATGACATCAACCGCAAAAGACTTTGCCAATTTTTCGGTAATATCTAAAGCTTGCTCTCCGTTGTCCGGCTGTGAAATATATAATTCTTCAACATTTACACCCAAAAGCTGTGCGTAAGACGGGTCAAGCGCGTGTTCGGCATCGACAAAAGCCGCAACGCCGCCAAATCTTTGCACGCTTGCCGCAATCGAAAGTGCAATTGTTGTTTTACCTGATGATTCCTGTCCGAAAATTTCAATTATTCTGCCGCGCGGAAGTCCGCCAACACCAAGTGCAACGTCAAGACTAAGCGAGCCGGTTGGCACAATGTCCAAATTTGCCGAATCTCCCATTTCCCCGTATTTCATAATCGCGCCTTTTCCGAACGCTTTTTCAATGTCGGCAAGCGCTCTGTTCAAAGCTTCCTGCTTTGCGCTGTTTAGTACAGGGGTTTCTTCTTTGTCAGCAGTTTTTTTTAATTTAGCTTTTATTTTTTCAGGTTTTACTTGTTCCTCTTTAACTTCGTCGTCAACAAAAAATATTTCTTCCTCGGATTTTTTTTGCGACATTTTTTAATCCTTTCTTTATAGTTCTCTCAGTTGCTCATAAAGGAAGAACATTCCTTTACTGACGGCACGTTGCCGTATTTTTTGACGCCCTCCGGAAATATTGAATTTGCGTACCAAAGTTTTCCCTTTTGCGGTTACGGCAATATATATAAGCCCGACAGGTTTTTGGCTTGTTCCGCCGCCCGGACCGGCTGTGCCTGTTATGGAAACTGTTACATCCGCACCTGATTCACGCGCAATGCCTTCCGCCATTTCACGCGATGTTTCTTCGCTTACGGAACCATGCAAGAAAATCGTTTTGCCGTCCACGCCGATTCTTTTAACTTTAGACCAGTTTGAATAAGTGATAAAACTCTCAATAAGACTTTCACTTATTCCCGGATAATTCACAAGTTTTGCAGTAAAAAGTCCGCCCGTGCATGACTCTGCCACCGCAACTTTAAGTTTCTTCTCGATAAGCGTTTTTGCGACCGCTTCTTCAAGCGTTGTGCGGTCCTCTCCGTAAATATAATAGCTTGCCTTCAGGAAAATAGCGTCCCTAATCCGGAGCATTTTATTTGTTGCTTCTTGTGAGCCTGCTCCATATGAAGTGATAACAATATTTACTCCATCGTCTTTGACGTAAGTCGCGACTTTAGTATTTTTATCACAGCCTGAAATTTCTGTTGAAATAAGCTCCGCAAGAGCGGATTCACCTATCCCGCCGCAACAAATAGTTTTTATTACAATACTGCCTTCCGCTTTTCCTCTAAGATACGGAACAACACTTTTTTCAAACATTGCCGAAACTTCCGACGGAGGACCCGGCAACATAATGACATAGCAATTTCCGCTTGTATCAAGCCCAAAACCGGGAGCCGTACCGACGGTATTTTCAAAAATAGCCGCGCCTTTCGGAACATCTGCCTGTTTTTCGTTGCCTGCCGGAACAGGCAAATGACTGCGCGTGAAATAAAGCTGTATCTTTTTTAGGGTATATTCGTCACGCGTGAGTGCAAGGTCATAATAATCCGCAACAGTTTCTTTTGTAATATCATCCGGAGTCGGTCCGAGTCCACCCGTTAAAATGACTAAATCCGCTTTCATTGATGCCGAAAACAACGCGTCTTTAATCGCCGCGGCATCATCGCCGACAGTAAATTTGCCTGTTGTCGGAATGTTAAGTTTAAGTAATTCGGCGGCAATAAATGCGGAATTTGTATCAACTGTTTCACCGCGGAGCAATTCATCTCCTACTGAAATTATTATCGCTTTTTTTATCATTGTAAATCACCTTGTCTTTCCGGAAAGACTTTTATTATTTTTTATTATATAATCAGCCGCCGAAATGATTGTCAACGCCGCCGAAAGGTATATAAACAACCAGTTAAACGCTGCCAAATCCGCATATTTCGTTTCCAAGTTCAAAAGCAGAAAAATTGTCATCATCATTTGAGTGACAGTTTTAATTTTCCCCCATTTGCTTGCGGCAAGAACTGTTCCCGAATCACTTGCAATAAGCCTGAATCCGGAAATTACAAATTCACGCGCAACAATCAAAATAACAACCCACGCCGGAATATCACCTAATTGAATCATCGCAATCAAAGCGGAGCAAACAAGCAACTTATCGGCAATCGGGTCCATAAAAATACCGAAATTAGTAATAAGGTTATTTTTGCGTGCAATATAACCGTCTAAAAAGTCCGTTAATGACGCAACAATAAAAATTCCGGCGGCAACATAGCGTGCATACTC
>JAISHX010000002.1 GCA_031262335.1 Clostridiales bacterium | reverse complement strand
AGTATCCCGTTTTTTTCACTTTCAACAAGCACGTCAAAAACTTTATTTTCATAACTTTTGTTAATTTCAAAGGCTATCTCATTCACCGCCTCAAGTAACTTTTCAAAGCGTTCCTTTGCGGCATCTGCCGAAACCTGTTCCGGCATTGACGCGGCAGGAGTTCCTGTACGCGGAGAATAATAAAACGTAAAAGCACCGTTAAACCGAACAGTTTTAACTACGTCAAGCGTATCAAGAAAATCCTGTTCAGTTTCACCGGGAAACCCTATTATTATATCGGTAGTTAACGCGATATTCGGTACAGTTTTCTTAATTTTTGCGGCTAAACCGAGATAGTGATTTTTTGTATATTTTCTGTTCATTGCCGCCAGTATTTTGTCCGAACCGGACTGCACAGGCAAATGAAAATGTTTACAGACTTTTTTTAATGTAAGTGCTTGAATCAGCTCATCGGAGACATCTTTCGGGTGGGAAGTCATAAACCGTATTCTTTCAATACCGTCAATTTCATTTACAATTGAAAGAAGTTCCGGAAAACTAACCTTTTTTCCGTCATCGTCAAGATTGTTCCCGTAAGAATTAACATTTTGCCCTAACAATGTAACTTCTTTTATGCCGGAATCGGCAAGTTTCTCTATTTCCCTGATAATATCACCGACAGGTCTGCTGCGTTCTCTGCCGCGTACATACGGCACAATGCAATAAGAGCAAAAATTGTTACAGCCGTACATTATGTTCACATCTGCCTGAAAACGCCTTTCGGGAACGTAATCAAGCTCATCAATTCCTTCATGTTTTTCCCAAATATCAATAATTTGTTCTCCTGTTTTATAGCTTTGAAACAAGAGCCGCGGAAACTCCGCCAAATTAAAAGTCCCGAAAATTATGTCCACAAAACCATACGACTGTTTTATTTTCTCAATAATAGTACCTTGCTGTGTCATACAGCCGCAAAGTGCAATTTTAAAATCTTTTTTATTCTTTTTAATGTTTTTTAAAAAACCTAAATTACCGAAAACACGGTTTTCTGCATTTTCACGCACACAACAAGTATTAAAAATTATAATATCCGCATCAGATTCGGACTCACATTTCTCAAATCCCATTTTTTCCAACATGAAACTTAGTTTTTCGGAGTCATGAGCGTTCATTTGGCAACCGTAAGTTTTGCACATATACTTTCCGCCGCATTTGTGCTCTTTAACTCTTTCGATATAATCCATATTTTACCTTTCTTTAACTAAAAGGAATTTTTGCCGTACTTAACAATAAGCAATTCAACTGCTAAAATGTCTTTTAATTTTCCTGTTTTGATTGCGGCATCTGTTTCAAGGCAATCATTTATTGCGCTAATCAACTCTTGTTCAGAAAAATTTGCGGATTGGCGAATACACTCACGAACAATAAATTCTTTCAAACCTGTACGCGAAACGATTTCGGCAAATTGTGCGCCTGAACGTTCAAGCGACGAACAAATCAAAATCATACGAAACTGCCGCGCTATCATTCCTAAAATCATTATAGCCGATTCTCTTGCGAAAATCAAACTATAAAATTCGTCAAAAGCGTTTTTTATACTGCGGTTTCCGATAGCGGCTGTAAGAGCAAAAATTTTTGCCTCGACAGCTTTAACGCATACAGCGTCAATATCGGCGGCTGTTACGCGCTTTGAACAATACGAAGCAAGTTTTTCTGTTTCGGTATAAATTTTTTCCATATTGCCGCCGGAGTAACGCACAATAATAGCCGCTTCTGCAGAGCCGATGTCAATTTTTTCTTTTTTAAGAACAGATTTAATCCAGCTTATGAGTTCAGATTCTTTCGGCGCGGAAAATTCAAGAAAATTTGCATATTTTGCCGCTGTTTTAGAAACAGAAAGCCTTTTGTCCGCCTCTTTTTCTGAAAAAATAAGAATATTTTTGCATACGGACGATTTTATATAATCTTCTATGATTTTGGAATCTTCTTTCTTTCCGGAAGAAAAAAGCCCCGAATTACGCACAACAATAACCCGTTGCTCCGAAAAAAACGAAACTGTATCAGAGCAATCAATAATCTCTCCGACAGGTGTATGTTCCCGAAAAATATCCGCGCCACCCTGTCCCGCATACATATTTAAGAGCTTTTTTTCGCACATTTTTACAAGAAAAGATTCTCCGAAAAGCACATAAACGCTTTTTGATTTATCTGCATTTTTAAGCAAATCCATGATTATCTCTCCAATTTCCGCCTACTGTCAGTGCAAAGTAAGATAACCTTGTTCGGCGGTTGAAAAAACTTGCCCAAACTCAGCCAACAAATCACATACACGCGGCGACGGGTGTCCATAGCTGTTGTTTTTTGAAACGCTTATAACAGAAATGTTTGGTGAACATGCCTCTATAAATTCCGGTGACGATGAAAAGTCAGAGCCGTGGTGTGCGACTTTCAAAACATCGCAGTCAACATTTTCTCCGTAACGAAGTATTTCCGCTTCCTGCTCCGCCCCTATATCACCCGTAAAGAGAAACTTCTTTTTTTGCGACTCAACAATAAGAACAAGCGACATTTCATTTGTTTCACCGAAAGATTCCGCAAACGGAAACAAGCATTTTATATCCAAACCTCCGGATTTAAGACTGAACGAATCTCCTGCCGAAATATACTTTACTTCTGTTCCGGCTAAAATCGCACAAAATTCAAGCTTTGCAAGTGCAGGAGTTTCCTCTTGCCACGCAACATACAGCGTTTTGACTTTACCTTTTTTCAGCAGAGATTCCGCGCCGGAAATATGGTCGTTATCCATATGAGTAAGAAAAAGCGCGTCTATCGAATTTTCACCGATAATATCCAAATACGGAATAAGAATCTGTTCTCCGACATTTCCACTGAAATAACTTCCGCCGCAGTCAATAACAACAGTTGTGTTTCCTTTGCTTATAACAGAACAATCACCTTGCCCAACATCAAGAAAAGTTACGATTGTTTCGTCTGAATATTTTATGAAATAGAATACAAACGGAAACATAAAACAGACGCTTATGCAAACAGCAACGCCCGCAAACATTTTTGCACGCTGTATTCGATTTTTAGAATTATAAAACAACAGCAAGATTATTCCCAAATAAATCGCTCCGACAGAAACAGCCGGTATTCTGCCTGTTCTTATAACCGCAAAAGGCAATTCGAGTGCCTTTTCGCAAATAAATCTGTATAAATCCAAAAGGAACGACGCTCCGCCGCTTACAATTTGCCCTAACGTAATATCAATCATTCCGGCAAAAACACTTATAAAACTCAGTATTATTGTTGCGGCGACAGTAGGCGAAACAACAGTCGAAACGATTATCCCGACAGGCGTAATTTTACAAATGTGAAAGCCTATTAACGGATACAGCGCAAGTGCGGCGGCTATACTTGAAAACAACCCTTTTGCAAATGCTGTGTTTAAAAACCGTTCTGATTTCGGAAAACGCCGCTCAATGAATCTCCTAAGTCGTAAAAATGCGGGTTCGCTTGCCGCAAAGCCGTACATCGCCGCAAAAGTATATTGAAACCCTTCGTTAAACAAATACATCGGGCTGAAAACAAGCAGTATTATTGCGGCTACGCTTGTCGTTGTTGCCAAATCTCTCCGCCGAACAAGAAAACGCCCCAAACTGTTTATGCAAAACATTAAAAAAGCCCTATTTGCCGCAACACCACTTCCGACAAATATAATATACGCCCCGAGAATAATAAGGGTTATAATATCAGCACTTTTACCGATACCCATTTTGCGCAAAAGACGCGAAAACAATTCCGCAAGTATGGTCAAATGCATTCCCGAAACCGCAAGAATATGATATATCCCCGCGTCACTGTACATTTCGCGCGTATTGTCATCGACAGAAGAAGTGTCGCCCGTCACAAGCGCTTTAATTATGCCTGAATACTGCTCCTGAAAAACACGGTCAATCACGGAGCCGCACTTCATACGAAATTCCCGTATTGCCGAAAC
>JAISHX010000223.1 GCA_031262335.1 Clostridiales bacterium | reverse complement strand
GTTGACGACGACAGCGTTATTGAATTTGTTGAGCATGAAATTCCGTTTAACGGCACGATTGAGATGCTTGAATCAAAAGAAGGCATGATTGGCGATGCTACATTAAAAATAAAAGATGTAACAACAAAAATCAAACCTGATACAGACGGAGAAGACAGAATTATCGAAGTTGAGGCACGCGTTTTTGCATCTGTCAAAGTTTACGGACAAAGTGAAGCAGAAATTTTATCAGATGCGTATTTGATAAATAAATCTGTTAGTCTGTCAAAAGCAACTGTCAGTTATCCACAGCTTATTTTCCGCAACAAAAGTCAATGTCACGTCAAAGAAACAGTGAATTTTCAAGATGCGCCCGAAATTTTGCAGATTCTTACTGTTTCAGGCACAGTAACAGTTGATGATATAACAATATTAACTGATAAAATAAATGCAAATGGTATAATAAATGCCGATATTTTATATATTGCAAAAAATGATGATGTTCCTATTTATAATTATAAAACAATTATTCCGTTTGAACACATCATTGAGGCAAAAGGAATTTCTCCCGAAAGCGGCGCAGAAGTTGAAATCGAGCCGTCAATTGACTACTCCGGCTTTAATATGCTTGGCTCAGACGAAGCAGAAATACGTTTTATCGTTGGTCTTAATGCAAAAGCAATTAAACGCGCCGAAGAAGAAATTGTAACAGATGTTGTGGTCTCGGACATGACTCCCGAAGCTTTGGCAAAATTTCCGAGCATAACAATATACTCAGTCCAAAGAGGCGACTCGCTCTGGAAAGTAGCAAAACGCTTTAATACAAGCATTGATGAGCTGATTGCTATAAATGAAATAGAAAACCCCGACAAAATCTACCCGGGACAAAAACTCGTTATTCTTAAAAATATTGCTTAGTACATTTGTGAAAATTGCACAAAAAAATCGCAAAAAGTTTTAAAATTTTTGGATTGACAAAGCGGAGATTGACGAATATAATGTATTTCATTAGACAGCAACGGTGCTGTGGACAAAGATGTCCGCAGTGCCGTTTTTCTTGTAAAGGGAGGAATTTGTCATGGAATTGTCTGTAGCATTGGACACGTTATGGCTTTTAATCGGTGCATTTCTTGTGTTTATAATGCACGCAGGTTTTACAATGGTTGAAACGGGTTTTACCCGCGCAAAGAACGCAGGCAACATTATTATGAAAAACATAATAAACGTTGCTTTAGGTACGATTTCTTTTTGGCTATTGGGTTTCGGGATAATGTTCGGGCTTAACGGAAATGACATAATAGGAGGATTTGATTTTCTTATTCGCGGCGACTATGGCGTTGCCGGCGGATATTCGTCAACTTCGTTTATAATTTTCCAAACAATGTTCTGTGCAACAGCCGCAACAATAGTTTCCGGTGCAATGGCTGAAAGAACAAAGTTTTCGACTTATTGTATTTATGCAATTATCATGAGTATGTTCATATACCCGATTTCAGGACATTGGATTTGGGACGCGTCCGGTTGGCTTGCAAAGCTTGGTTTTCATGATTTTGCCGGCTCTACGGTTGTACACATGGTTGGCGGTCTTGCGGCTTTAATCGGCGCAAAAATGCTTGGACCCCGTATCGGAAAATATACAAAGAGCGGAAAATCCAACGCAATGCCCGGTCACAGTCTTACTCTCGGAGCATTGGGAGTATTGCTTTTATGGTTCGGCTGGTTTGGTTTCAACGGCGCATCTACATTCTCTATTGCCGGTGAAGGCAAAGCAACGCTTGTCGGCAGTGTTTTCATTACCACAAACCTTGCCGCCGCTATCGGAACAGTTACTGTTATGATTGTAACATGGATAAGATATAAAAAACCTGACGTTTCCATGACATTAAACGGCGCGCTTGCCGGACTTGTCGGTGTTACAGCCGGAGCAGATGTTGTAACGCCGTTAGGAGCAGCGATAATCGGGCTTGTTGCGGGTATTGTTGTTGTGTTCGGTGTTGAGTTTGTTGATAAAAAGCTTAAAATTGATGACCCTGTAGGCGCAATCGGAGTCCACTTCTGTTGCGGCGCTGTCGGAACTCTGCTTGTCGGATTACTTGACTATGAAGATGTTGTTACTCCGCTTAAAGGGCTTTTCTACGGCGGCGGACTTGAATGTTTAGGTGTGCAATCGCTTGGAGTTGTTGCTGTTGCGGCTTGGGTTGCTGTTTCCATTACAATAGTTTTTGTTATTCTCAAAAAGACAATCGGCTTGCGTGTTTCGGTTGAAGAAGAAACTCTTGGTCTTGACATTACCGAACACGCCCTTGAGAGCAGTTATGCAGACTTTGCCGTTTCTGTCGGCAAGGTTGCGGATTCAGGCAAAGTACCTGTTGCGGCTTCTGTGCCTGTTACTGTTTCCAATACACATCCAGATGCTGTTATCACAAAAGTTGTAATAGTTACAAAGCAAAGCAAGTTTGAAGCTCTTAAAGATGCTCTTGAGGCTATCGGCATAACAGGTATGACTGTTACACAAGTTTTGGGACACGGTTTGCAAAAAGGCTCTTCGCAGTTTTATCGCGGTGTGCCTGTCAGCGCGACTTTGCTTCCTAAAGTTAAAGTTGAAGTCGTTATAAGCAAAATTGCGGTTTCTGACCTTGTTAATACAGCAAAAAAAGCACTTTACACGGGAAACATCGGCGACGGAAAAATTTTCATCTATGATGTCAGAAACGTTGTGCGTGTAAGCACGAACGAAGAAGGATATGACGCATTGCAGGATAAATAACAAAAACAAGACCTTGGGACAGCATACATTATCCCAAGGTCTTGCCCTTTCGGGTAAAATATCTCAGTTATATATTTCTCTGAAAATCGAAGGAAGAACTTCAGAATCAATTTGCCCCGGAGCTGAGCCGCTTGAGGCAAGCGAGGCAAACGTCATACATGAGCCGAAAACTCCGCCGCAGACACGCGTCATTTTTCCGGTTTCTCCAAGGCTCACAGCAATGGTAGGTGTTTTAGTTTCTATAACAAAGTCACTGCACGCGCCAAGCAGTTGCAACGGGTCTTGCGGACTTTCGGGCATTGTGGCAAATTTCACAATATCCGCGCCTGTTTCACGATGTTTGCGCATCATTCCAATAAGTTCATCATGCCACGGTGTGCGTGAAAAACTATGCCATGAAACAATAACTTTTACGCCGTTTGCGTGTGCAAGTTCTACAATTTCACGGACAGTTTCTTCCCCTGAATTATATTCTATGTCAACAATATCAGGCTTTGCGTTAACAATAACATGCTTGATTATTTCTATTCTGTTTTGCTCTGTAATATCAGAAGTCCCGCCTTCTTCTTTTTTGCGGTATGTGAATATAACGGGATGTTCTTCTGCTCTTTCTAAAATAAAAGTATAAGTGCGTGCCGTTTTTTCAGGGTCTGAATAGCATGTGTAGTCGGCACGCCACTCAATAACATCAGGAAAATGTTTTTGCGCTTT
>JAISHX010000143.1 GCA_031262335.1 Clostridiales bacterium | reverse complement strand
ACACATCGTTAATGTCGCCGACAATCATATCCAACGAGCGTGATGTTGCAAGCGCAATTGCCGCGCCTTCAGTTACACGCGCAATAGATTCATCAATAAGAGTGACTGTTTCCTGCGTTGCTTTTTGACTGCGTGCCGCAAGGTTGCTTACCTCATCGGCAACAACAGCAAATCCTTTCCCGTGCTCTCCGGCATGAGCTGCCTCAACAGCGGCGTTAAGAGCCAGCAAATTTGTTTGAAACGCGATATTTTCTATTACTTTAATAATTTTACTTATATTTGAAGACGATTGCTTTATTGCATCCATAGCTGAGAGCATATCTTTCATTTTGACACTTCCGTCTGATGCGTTTTGCTTTGATTTTGCAGAAATAACACCTGCTTTTTTTATGTTAGCGAAATTTAGCTCCTTTCTGTTTTGAATACTTGCAATGCTACGGTTTAGATTTCCTATTGATACTACTTCTTCTGATGTGTTTTCATAGATTTTATGACTGCTTTCTTCAATTTTATCCGCAATGGATGAAACATTTAATATAATACTGTTTATGCGTATGAAAACATTATTTATTTTTTCTATTATTGCATTTATAGACGACTTAACTATATTAAACTCGCCGATAAACTTGCCTGATATTTCCTGTCCAAAATCATTGCTTGCCATTTTTCTGAGAACCTCAGCAATTTCACCGATATATGCTGACATATTTTGTACTGTAGTATTAAGAGAAGAGCGTATACTTTCAAACTGACCGCTATACTGGTCTTCTATTTTTCTGGAGAAGTCGCCGTTTGATATTGAATTCATAATATCTGAAGATTCTTCAATTGGAGTTTCGATGATAGATAATAATTGATTTAAATTTTGAATGGCAGTTTTCCATGAGCCGCGGTATTTTAATGAATCAACGCGTTTTTTTAGATTTCCTTCGGAAGCAGCTGAAATAAGTTCGTTTATGTCATCACTTAAACCGTTCATTTGGTTACGGAGTTTTTCTAATTCAGCAGAAATTTTAGCTCCCCTAAACGGGAACTGCGGCAACACAGATTCAAAATCGCCTGCCGCAAAACATTTTACTGTATCAAGAACGCGGTCTATTGTAAGAGTATATTTTTGTACAAGTTCATCTGCACTGCTTGCCATTGATTTATATGCACCGGAGAATACTTCCGTGTCAAGCAAATAGCTGGCGGAACCTGTTGCATGGTTTTCAATAAGGTGAGCCATTTCGCTCAAAATTTCCGACATTGTCCCCTGCACTTTGCGGCATGCGTTAATCATTTCGTTAGTTTCATAGATATTCACACGTTTCAACGCTGTTTCATCTTCGTCCAGATTCCCTAAAGCAATTTTATTAAGAACATTTGCAATTGCAATAATTGGTGTGCCGACTGCCGCACGTATATAGAAAAATGACCCCGCTATAATCAGCGCGCACACACCGGCAACAATTATAGCCAAAACAATCATAAAATCATTCAGCAACTGCAGTATATCTTCGGCACGAATATCTGTGCCAATAGCAGCATATACAGCTCCGTCGCTTCCTATTATAGGTACAACTCCGCTTACAACATCGCCGTAAGTACCTGCCGTATACAATTCGGAAATCATTGCAACGCCGTTATTCAGGACATCTTCCATGAATGGGAAAAATTGCCCCTTATCTAAGGTTTCTCCCAAATCTATTGCAACATAGTCTGCAGATGAACCTTCTCCAAAATATCTGTAAACACTTGCATCGTTAGGGTCCTGCGTTATGATGTAAATATAAGCCAAGTCTGCATCGTGCATCATTACATCCAATTGCGATTTAACAGAGTACCAATAATCATCTTTTTTATTAGAACTCATTATTGATTTAAACTTTTTTTCATCAATAGTGTTTGCAAAAAAGCTGGAAATACTCTGTGCTGTAGACGCTTTTTGTTCGATGAGCAAGTTTCGGAACACGAAATATGCTCCCACAAGAATAAAGCCTGCAAGCAAAACCGTTACAATAAAAGTAAACCTTGAAAAAACAAAATTGATTCGCGGATAACGTTTACCCTTTTGTTTTTTTTCTGTGACAGTAACTGCTCCGTCAGATTTTTGGACATGACTCATTATACAAAACCTCCAATGTTTAGAATGTATTAGCCGTTTAACTTTAAAAAGATAAACGACTATGGTTAGCCCGAAGAACTAACCAAACCAACCGCCACCTAATTACACTACCCTCCATTCCGTGTTTGCGGCGTTCGTTAAGTTTAAAAACCTCTAAAAGCTTGTTTAATAACTTTGCAAAAGAGCTAAAATATGATTTGTATGACGTATTTTGTGCAGTATTATACTTGGTAAAAGAGAGATGTACTTGAATTTCACTCCCACATGATTTTTCAAAATGGAAAAATGTGAGATACCATTTATGATATTTGGACAAAACTTGATGAAGAAGAAATAAGTTTGCTTGACAAAATTTTAGGCAAATTGGTTAAATCAGGACGCGAAAAAGTAGGCAGAAACAAACATACTACGTCGACTTAAAAAATACGCAAAATGCTGATACTGCCGAGGAAGAAGGCTTTGATGCGGGTAAAAAAATCGGGGATAAAGATTCATATCGGTATTGATGTTTTGGGGCTGGCACATGCAATTATGGTTACTACTGCCAATGTTACCGACAGAAAAGGTGCAATCGAAATGGTTTTAAATTATAAAAATGTCACAAGCAACCTTGATTATGTACTCAAAGTTCTCGTTGATAGTGGGTATACGGGCGACAAATTTTCTGACGCAATTAAAGATTTAATTAGTGCTTAGGTCAAAGTTTTCAAGCGTAACGGACTTCACTCTGTTGCTGTTTTGCCTAAATATCACGGAAATAAATTTTCCGTTATTTTAAACAAAAAGTAAATGGCTTTATTTTTTTCCGCGTCCCCCCATTAACCTAAAAAATAGAATTGTTTGTACCTTATGTCTTTTTAGAAAATAATTGTGCAATTTGCATAATCAGTTTATTTCCGTGCGTAACTGTTGGATTG
>JAISHX010000123.1 GCA_031262335.1 Clostridiales bacterium | reverse complement strand
AACCCGCTTTTTTATTAAATAAGGAGTTTGTTGTGTTTGAAAACTTTTTAAGTATTGCGGCGGTTTCACCAAAAATAAATGTAGCTAATTGTCGCGGCAATGCCGCTTCTATTCTTACAGAAATAAAAAATACCGAAAATAACGGTATTTCCGTTTTGTGCTTTCCGGAGCTTTGTATTACCGGATATACATGCGGAGATTTATTTTTGCAAGATGTTTTGCTTGATAACGCAGAAAACGCACTTGATTTTATAATAAATCATACTAAAGGCGTTAAAATTCTTACGGCAATAGGACTACCAATATGTTGGGGAAATAAATTATTTAGTGCCGCCGCTGTAATTTTCAACGGAAATCTTCTTGCCGTAATACCAAAAACATATATTCCTAATTACGGAGAGTTTTATGAATTAAGGCATTTTTCACCTGCTCCCGATAAAAATTCCGAAATCAAACTAAAAAACGGAAAAAAAGTGCCTTTCGGGAAAAATATAATATTCACTAACGGAGCCGCAAAAATCTCTGTAGAAATATGCGAGGATTTATGGGGAGTAAGTCCTCCATCTGTTAATCATGCAAGTGCAAGTGCCAATATTATTTTAAATCTGTCTGCAAGTGACGAAACAATCGGTAAACGAGATTACAGGCGCGACTTAGTCAGAATACAATCTGCGCGGTTGCTATGCGCTTATGTTTATGCCGGAGCAGGCAAAGGCGAAAGTACAACAGATTTAGTTTTTGGCGGTCATACTATTATTTGCGAAAACGGCGTTGTTCTGTCCGAATCAAACCCGTTTGAAGAAGGTTACGCTCATTCCGAAATAGATTTATCATCACTTGAGCGTGACCGCCGATATATGAACGACTTTCCGACCGCTTCTATCGGAGAATATTTGGAAATTCCTTTTGAAGTAGAGTTTCTGCCCAATAAACAACTAACTCGATTTATCGACCCGTTTCCTTTTGTTCCGCACAGTTTAGTCGAAAATTACGCCCGTTGCGAGGAAATACTAACATTACAATCGGCAGGGCTTGCGAAAAGACTTTTACACACAGGCATGACTGCTGTAATTGGTGTTTCCGGCGGACTTGACAGCTGTTTGGCGTTGCTTGTCGCCGCGCGTACGTTTAAATCTATTAATTGGGATTGTTCAAAAATAACAGCAGTTATTATGCCGTGCTTCGGCACTACGCAAAGAACAAAAAACAACGCATATTCTTTGTGTAATGCGCTTGGTGTTACAATTCGTGAAATTGATATTAGCGAAGAAGTAAAATTGCATTTAAAATCAATAAACGAGCCTGAAAATTCACGCACGGTAGTATATGAAAACGCACAAGCACGCGTACGCACTCTCGTACTGATGAACATTGCTAACCAACTCAACGCATTAGTTGTGGGTACGGGAGATTTATCTGAACTTGCGCTTGGATTTGCGACATATAACGGCGACCATATGAGCATGTACGCTGTAAATTCCGGAGTACCGAAAACTCTTGTACGTCATATTGTATCTTATGTTGCGGAAACTGACACAGCTTTAAGCGTACCGTTAAAATCAATTTTGGCAACTCCTGTAAGCCCTGAACTGCTTCCTCCCGAAGAAGGCGAAATATCGCAGAAAACAGAAGATATAGTTGGACCTTATGAATTGCATGATTTCTTTTTGTATCATACAATTCGGCGCGGGCGAAGTCCTGACATTATTTATGAACTTGCAAAAGTAGCTTTTCCGAATTATGATTCAAAAACAATACTTCGTTGGTTAAAAATTTTTGTAAAACGCTTTTTTGCACAGCAATTTAAGAGAAGTTGCCTTCCCGACGGACCAAAAATCGGGTCTGTTACGCTTTCTCCGCGCGGTGACTGGCGAGCCCCGTCTGACGCGTCGTCTTTGGAATGGGCATGTAAATTAGACCTATTAGACTAATTTGGAAAGAAATGATAAGTAATGATTGTTAATAATGTTTTTCTTGAAGCTGTTGCGGTGAAGCCGGAACAATATCCGGAGCCGTCTATACCTGAAATTGCGTTCGCCGGACGTTCAAACGTCGGAAAATCAACGCTCCTTAATGCAATGATAAACCGTAAATCTCTTGCGCGGACAAGCCAAACACCGGGCAAAACACGCACGATAAATTTCTATAACGTTGAAAATATTTTGCGCTTTGTCGATTTGCCGGGATACGGTTACGCTAAAATATCAAGGGAAGAAAGCGCAAAATGGGGAAAAATGATAGAATCTTATTTGCTTAAACGCCCTGTTTTAAAAGCAATCGTAATGTTGATTGATATTCGGCATGATGTAACTGAAAATGACAAGCTTATGTATGATTTTTTGACATATTATAATTATCAAATTATTATTACAGCTACAAAAGCGGATAAAGTATCGAAAAATGAAATGTCTAAAAACAAAAATAATATATCAAAGCAGTTAAAATATACCGGAGAAGTAATACCGTTCTCCGGAGTAAGCAAAATCGGAAGAGAAGAACTGTGGGAGAAACTGCTTCCATTGTATTCTGATATTACGGAAGATACAGAATATATGGAATTAGGAAATGAAAAACCTGTTCAGTAAGCAAAATACTTACTGAACAGGTGAGAATTAGTGTCTGCCGCCGCCTGCTCCGCGACTGCCGCCACCTCCGCCGCCAAAGCGTCCACCGCCTCCGCCACCTCCGTGACCACCGCCGCCAAAACCTCCGCCACCACCAAAGCGTCCGCCGCCGCTTCCACGGCTATGACCGCCTCCGAAACCGCCAAAAGGCGGTTGATTGTGGTGGTGGTCATGGTGATGATGGTCGTGGTGATGATGATGGTTATTATAACCGCCAGACCACCAACTCATGCCACGCGGTCGCGGAGCATGATGATGATGGTGTCTGCGTCCGCCTCCGGAAAATACTACCGCCAAACCAATTAATATTACAACAGCAAAAATTATCACACCAATTAACCTCCCAATTAAATTTCCGACAAATCCTATTGCAGAACCTGCCTTTGAAATATGTGCAGGTATATTTACTGTTACATTATTTCCGTTCTGAGTAGTTTCAATGCGAGGTTCTGTTTGATAAACTTCATTTTTAAGTGCATCAAATGCCGCCATTGCACCTTTGTCAAATTCTCCATCTGCAAAATAATCTTCCATAGAATCAAAAACTATATCGGCGGCGTTACTTCCCCCGAGAGAATTTTCAAGTCCTGTACCGATTATAGTATAGTAATCCTCTGCAACTGTTGCAAGAAGAACTAAAATTCCTTTGTTTGTCTTAGCAGAGCCGATTCCCCAATTATTAAACATTTGATACGCATAATCACCGGTTGACATGCCCTGTGTTGTTTCTACAGTTGTAATAACTATTTCAACATCTAAATCATTGACAAGAGAAGCATTTTGGTCATAAATATACTGTTCTGTTTCCGATGAAATTACATTTGCAAAGTCATTAAC
>JAISHX010000105.1 GCA_031262335.1 Clostridiales bacterium | reverse complement strand
ACAAAAGAAATTTTCTTTACCGGAGGCGGTTCTGAATCAGATAACTGGGCAATTTTCGGTGCGGCGGAAATTAAAGAAAAAGAAGGCAAAAAACATATAATCAGTCAGCAAACGGAACACCACGCTGTTTTGCATACACTTAAAGTATTGGAAAAACGCGGCTTTGAGGTTACGTTGCTTCCTGTTTCGGAGGACGGGCTTGTCAGTGTTAATGAGCTTGAGGCGGCAATCCGTCCCGATACCGCGCTTATTACAATTATGGCGGCTAACAATGAAATAGGAACAATTCAACCTGTTAGCGAAATAGGTACGATTGCAAAAGAAAAAGGCATACTGTTTCATACAGACGCTGTTCAGGCATTTGGGCATATTGATGTTGATGTCAACAAAATGAATGTTGATTTGCTGTCTGTTTCGGGGCATAAAATTCACGCGGCAAAAGGCGTAGGCGCATTGTATATTAGGAGCGGAATAAAACTTCCGCCGTTTATTCATGGCGGAGCCCAAGAAAGCGGCAAAAGGGCAGGCACTGAAAATGTCGCCGGAATTGTCGGTCTGGGAAAAGCCGCCGAACTTGCCGTTTCGGAAATCGGACAAGAGAGTATTCGGCTTACCGAACTTAGAGATAAAATTATAGACAGTTTGCTTGCGGCTATACCATATTCCCGTTTGAACGGCAGCAGGGAAAAAAGGCTCCCCGCGAACGTGAATATTTCGTTTGAATTTATTGAGGGCGAGTCAATCTTGCTTATGTTAGATATGAAGGGGATTTGCGCTTCAAGTGGTTCTGCTTGTACTTCAGGCTCTCTTGACCCTTCGCACGTTCTTATGGCAATTGGGTTGCCGCACGAGAAAGCACACGGTTCTCTTAGAATTTCACTCGGGAAGTTTAATACAGATGAAGAGGCTGACATACTTATTAAAGAACTTCCGCCGATTGTTGCACGCTTGAGAGATATGTCGCCGCTGTATCAGGATTTTATTCAAGAGCAGGGATAAAAAATTGGGAGGAATTTTTCATGGATTACAGCGAAAAAGTTATTGACCACTTTTCAAATCCGCGCAATGTCGGCGAGATTGCCGACGCAAGCGGAACAGGCACAGTAGGGAATGCAAAATGCGGAGATATTATGCGCGTTTTCCTTAAAATTGAGGACGGAATTATTGCAGATGCAAAATTTAAAACTTTTGGTTGCGGAGCCGCTGTCGCAACAAGCAGTATGGCGACCGAACTGATTAAAGGCAAAACTATTGCCGAAGCTGTCGCCTTGACAAACAAGGCGGTAATGGACGCTCTTGACGGCTTGCCGCCTGTCAAAGTACATTGTTCATGCCTTGCCGAAGAAGCCGTTCATGCCGCTTTGTGGGATTACGCACAAAAAAATGGGATAACTATTGAAGGTCTTAATCCGCCTAAAGAAGATATAGGTCATGAAATTTCAGAAGAATAATGTTGCGCTTATATCTTTTTATATGGTATAATACAATCATAATTGTTTTGAAAGAAGGAGGTGCTGCTTGAGCGAAATTTCAGAAGAAACAGCGGAATATGCTGCGCGGCTTGCGCGCCTTAGCCTTGACGGAGCAGACAAAGAGAAAATTGTAAGTGACTTGGCAGAGTTCGTCCGATATATGGACGTGCTTAATAAAGCCGATACTGCGCAAATAGAGGCAGAATCGCATATATCAGGGCTTGTGAACGTATTCCGCGAAGATGTGGCGGAAGAAGAACATTTTGACCGTGAAAAATTGTTATTAAATGCGCCTGAGCGTACCGCAGATAGTCTTATAGTGCCAAAAACATTGGAGTAATCAAATAATGAGCAAAATTTTATCTTTGGACGCCTTTGAATTGGGGGCGGAAATTAAAAAGCGAAATGTTTCCGTTAAAGAAGCAACGCAAGCTGTTTTGAGTGCAATTGAACAGAAAGATAAAGATATAAACTCGTTTATTACAATTTGCAAACAATCCGCGTTGTTACAGGCGGAGGAAATTCAAAAAAAAATAGACGGCAGCGAAATAGATTCTCCGCTTGCCGGAGTTCCGACCGCTATAAAGGATAATATTTGCGTTGACGGAGAACGTACTACATGTGCCTCCAAAATGCTTGAAAATTTTATTTCTGTTTATGATGCGTCGGCGGTTACGGCACTTAAATCGGCAGGTTGCCCAATAGTCGGCAAACTTAATATGGACGAGTTTGCAATGGGTTCAACAAGTGAAACTTCCTTTTTTGGAGCGGTAAAAAATCCTCACGACTTGACAAAAGTTTCCGGAGGGTCTTCCGGCGGAGCCGCCGCTGCTGTTGCGGCAGAGATTGTTCCGTTTACACTCGGTTCGGATACCGGCGGAAGTGTTCGCCAACCGGCGTCTTTTTGCGGGGTAACGGGTTTTAAACCGACTTACGGCAAAGTAAGCCGCTGGGGACTTATTGCATATGCGTCGTCACTTGACCAAATTGGACCTGTTGCAAAAACAGCATACGACTGTGCATTGATTACAGACCAAATTTCCGGACTGGATAAAAAGGATTCGACTTCATTTGCCACAGAGAAAGTAACACCGTGTTTAACATCGAATGTTAAAGGAATGAAAATTGCGCTTCCGGAACAATGTTTTAACAACAAAAGCCTTAACAGCGAAGTAAAAGCTGCCGTAATTAAAACAGCCGAAACTCTTGAGGCTGCAGGTGCGGAAATAGAATGGATTAAACTGCCGTTTATTGATTATGTTATTCCTGCTTATTATATTTTGGCGGCGGCAGAAGCAAGTTCAAACCTTTCAAGGTTTGACGGCGTAAAGTATGGTTTCCATCCTGATGATTGCAAAGATATTTCGGATTTATACTTAAAGGCGAGAACGCAAGGCTTTGGCGCAGAAGTCAAAAAAAGAATTATTTTGGGTGCGTTTGTGCTTTCAAGCGGATATTATGACGCGTATTATTTGAAAGCATTAAAAGCAAAAACGCTTATTAAAAATAAATTTGACGAGATTTTTACATCATTTGACGCTGTTCTTTGTCCGACCGCGCCGTCGTCCGCGCCTAAACTTGGCGACAGTCTTAGTGACGCGCTTGCAATGTATCTTTCAGATGTGTTTACTGTTCCCGTCAATCTTGCCGCGTTGCCTGCGGTAAGTGTTCCGTGCGGCTTTGATTCAGAGAATATGCCAATCGGCGCACAAATTATCGGTGCGGCAAAAAATGACGGTACAGTCTTAAACATAGCGCATACGTTTCAACAACTGACGGACTTCCACAAAAGAAGGGGGCGCGTCTGATGAATTGGGAAGTTGTTATCGGACTTGAAATTCACGTTGAACTTGCAACAAAGACAAAACTCTTTTGTTCGTGCCGGAATCTTTTCGGCGGTGAGCCTAATTCACGTTGTTGTCCGGTTTGTTTTGGTTTCCCGGGGACATTGCCGGTTATTAACGAAAAAGCTGTCGAATTTGCCGTTACTGCCGGACTTGCTCTTGACTGCGAAATAAATTTAAATAATAAATTTGACCGAAAAAATTATTTCTATCCCGATTTACCGAAAGCGTATCAAATTTCACAGCTATACTTGCCTTTTGCACAAAACGGCAAAGTTAAAATTAACGTCGGACAAGAGAAAATTATAAGAATCCATGAGATTCATATCGAAGAAGATGCCGGAAAACTAAATCATTCGCCGTTTGGCGGGGAATCTTATCCCGACTATAACAGGTGCGGAGTTCCGTTAATTGAAATTGTTTCGGAACCTGATATGCGTTCGGCGCAAGAAGCTGTTGCTTATATCGGGAAAATAAAATCTGTCTTAGAATATCTCGGCGTTTCCGATTGCAAAATGGAACAAGGGTCAATGCGTGCTGATGTTAATCTTTCCGTTCGTAAATTCGGAGATGAAAAATTCGGCACAAGAACAGAAATGAAAAACCTAAATTCGTTACGTTCAATCGAAAGGGCGATTGAAGCGGAAGCAAAACGTCAAATTGAAGAAATTGAATCGGGAAATCAAGTTATTCAGCAAACACGGCGTTGGGATGATAATAAAGGTGTTAGTTTTCCGATGCGCGGAAAAGAAAACGCCCACGACTACAGATATTTTCCCGAACCGGATTTGCCGCCGATTCGTTTGACTGAAGAATATTTGAACGCGCTTAAAGCAAGTATGCCTGAATTTGCGGATGTACGGAAAGCGCGTTATATGAATATTTTACCTGAAAAAGATGCGGAAATTATTTCTTCAAGGCGGGATTTTGCCGATTTATTCGATGCGAGCGTAAAAATTACTGACAATCCAAAAGAAACAGCAAATTTTATAATCGGTGCGCTTTGTTCAATTTTACCGGAGATTAACGGCAGTGCGGCAGAAATACGCCCCGAAAGTTTCTCCGCAATAATAAATTTGATTATTTCCGGAAAAATTTCACGCCGAGATTCAATTTCTCTGCTTAAAGAAATTGCGGCACAACCTTCTTTAGATGTTGCCGAAACCGCTCAAAAGTTTATTATCGAAACTGATTCAGATGCCGTGCGTGCTGTTTTGCAAAAGGTTATAGCGGAAAATCCAAAAACAGTGCTTGAATATAAAGCAGGTAAAACAAAAGTAGCTTCTTTTTTTGTCGGACAGGCAATGAAAGAGCTGAAAGGCAAAGCAAAACCTGACGAAATTCTTCCGATTATAGTACAGCTTATCGGAGAATAACGTTAAAACAGGCATTGGTAATAGT
>JAISHX010000056.1 GCA_031262335.1 Clostridiales bacterium | reverse complement strand
TTTAAATCTTTCAATGTTGATTCTGTTGTCAATATCACCGACTTTAAATTTACTTGCCGAATCTTGAATTTCTTCAATAAGAGTATTAAATATTTCTGTTACCTGATAGAGTTCGTTTCCTAATTCACCTATTTCATCGCGAACATTACTTCTTGTGTCAACGCTGAGATTTCCTTTTGAAACTTCACGCATCGCACTCACCATTTTTCGGATAGGTTTGAGTACAATTTTTGCGGTAACTAGACGTATTATAAATGCCATTAATGTACTGCTTACCAATATGCTTAAAATTGTAATTCCCAACAACCATTTTATCGAATCTTTGACTTCTTTCTCTGTTATTGTCGCTATTATTTGTTCGCCACTACGTGCCATGTATGACGTGGCAAAGTAATCTTCACCGTCTATATTTATTTGCATAGCTTCTTCCGGATATTGAGCCAACGTTTGAGTCCATTCCGGAGCGGCTTGACCTGATTGTGAATCATCAGTATGAGCAATGAAAACACCGTCTTTAACAACAGCGACAAAGCCGTTGCCGCCGACAGTTTGCTGGCTTACTATACTCTGTGCGTTTGAAAGCCTTGTAAGCTCGTCAATAACAGATACGCTTACACCAATTTGAACAAGACCTCTTGCGTCTTTACGGGCAACTCCCGCATACTGAAACATTCCTGAGCCGTAAGTGTTCATTTGCGGTGCCTGAGCCAATTCAAATGATGGGTCGTCTACAATTTTCATAAATTCTTTTGATTGCTCTCCGCTGTCCATGTCAAAATTATTAATGTATTCTTCAATATTTCCGGCAATAATTATGCCTTCCTCATCTATGACAAGAACTTCGTCAGCACCAAGCAATTCAGCGGTTGATTGCATAAAATTATGGTCATAAAGCTTGTCCTCATTTTCTGCTACAATTTCGGCAAAAGCGCGTGCAAGAGCCAAATTTTTTTCGCCGAATTTATTTATGATAACTTCGGTCGTTTGGTCTGCAAGATTCATTTGATTTACTGTGTTTGCCGCAACTGTAAGAATCTCGTTTTCAGCAAAACTAGTAATTTCACTTTTTGCCGTCATATAAGAACTTGTTCCTACAATTGCTAACGACAAAGCAACGAGAGCTGTCATCGGAAGAAACAGTTTCGCAGAAATTCTCATTTATTTTCTTTCCTCCCCTCATTTGAGTCGGCTAAGACTCTAAAAGCCTGTTTAGTAATTTTACAAAAGAGCTGAAATATGATTTGTAACGTATTTTGTGCAGTATTGTACTTGGTAAAAAAGAGATGTGCTTGGAGGGCACTCCCACATGATTTTCCGAAATGGGAAAATGTTAATATCGGTGTTGATGTTTTGGAGCTGCCATTTGCTTTTTTGCTTAAACGTTGGATTGTAGAGCGTTCTTTCGGTTGACTTTATAAATGTCGCAGACTTTGGAAAAATTGTGAACGTAAATTGCATAATTCTTTTCAAATGGTTTCTCTTGCCTTCATCCGCCTTTTACCAAACTAAATAGATGCTAAATAGGCTTTTATAATATTATATCACTATTAGCCACCAACGTCAAGTTAGAAAATAATTATATACTGATAATGCAACCTGTTTGTTCATGCCTGTAACCGAAAGTAAATCCTCAACAGATGCTGTTTTTATTTCTTCAACAGAATTAAATGACGAAAGCAATGCTTTTTTTCGTATATTTCCAACACCTTTAATATTATCAAGTTCGCTCTTAATCATTTTCTTTTCACGTAATTTTCTATGGTACTCTATTGCGAATCTATGCACTTCATCTTGTATTCTTGTAATTAACTTAAATCCTTCAGATGTTTTTGGAAAAATTATCTCTTTTTGTTTGTATAACAATGCTCTTGTTCTATGCCTATCATCTTTTACCATTCCGAAAACAGGAATATATAACTCTAATTTTTTTAAAGCTTTTTCCGCCGCTTCTACTTGCCCTGCCGCACCGTCAATAAACAGCGCGTCCGGCATTTTTGAAAATGAGGTCTTTTTTGTTTCATTACGCTCATGTAACAATTTACGAAAACGCCTTCCAATGACTTCTTCAATTGAAGCGCAGTCATCTGCGCCTTCAACAGTCTTTATTTTGAATTTTCTGTAACTTTTCCGTTCAGGCTTGCCTTCCGCAAAAACAACCATAGAACCAACGGACTCAAATCCTTGTGTATTTGAAATATCATATGCCTCAATCCGCATAAAGTTTCTATCAAACCCAACAGCAACAGAAATTTGAGTTAATGCGGCAATTGTTTTTTTCTTTTCACGTTCTTCTTGGTTGCCGTATCTATCTAATGCTATTTGAGCATCTTTTAAAGCAAGCATAATAAGTCCTTTTTTGTCCCCTCTTTTCGGGACAGTTAATTTTAAATCTCCATTTCTCTTTTTAATAAAAAATGTTAAAAGAGCAGATTTTTCTTCTTCCGCAATATCGGTCTGAACGACGATTTCCGGCGGAATGTCGGGATTATTTTCATAAAATAACATCAATACAGCAGAAAGAATTTTTTCGTCGGTTTCTTCAGGTGAAATTGTTAATCTTAACCTTTCTCTGCCGTTCACCTTTCCGCCGCGAACAAAAAACAAATGTGCAAAGGCTTCATTGCCGTCACGCACAAAAGCAATAACATCACGCGTATCATTTGAGGTTTTGTCCAGTTTTTGTTTATCGGCAAGTCTTTTTACCGCAAAAATTTTATCACGCAATGATGCAGCTTTTTCAAATTCAAGATTTTCTGACGCTTCAAGCATCTCATTTTCTAACTTTTTAAGAACAACTTGACGCTTTCCGCCAAGAAACTCAATTATATCATCAATTTTTTCCGCATACTGTTCTTTTGTAATTTTTCCGATACACGGTGCGTCACAGACACCTATATGATAATTAAGGCACGCTCTTTTTGATTGTGCGGCTACTTTCTTTTGGCAAAGGCACGGTCGGAAAACGATTTTAATAACCTCAAGAACTTCATAGACAGAAAATCCGACAGGATAAGGACCATAATACTTCGCGCCGTCTTTTTTAAATTCACGGGTAATAATAACTCTCGGAAATTCCTCATTAGTAAGTTTGATATAAGGATAACTTTTGTTATCTTTCAATAAAACGTTATATTGCGGTCTGTACTTTTTTATAAGCGTAGACTCAAGAAGTAATGCCTCAAGCTCATTATCCGTAACAATATATTCAAACCATGCTATTTTAGGCACTAAATTTCTATGTTTCACCGTATCCGCGCTTGGATTGAAATATGACCGTACGCGGTTTTTTAAAGACTTTGACTTGCCGACATAAATTACCTCATCATCTGCCGAGTGCATTATATAAACGCCGGGGCAATCGGGAAGTCTTATCAATTCTTTAGCAATATTAAAATTTTCTTTCATGACAAGCTCCTAACTTGAATAAAATTAGTTAAACAATATGGACGAGGGCAACTTATGGCTATAAAGAAAAAATCTATAATTCAAGGTGCACTTATTCTTTCATTGGCAAGTGTAATAACGCGTCTTCTTGGCTTTGTGTGGCGCGTATACATGGCAGGAACAATCGGTGCGGAAGGCATGGGGCTTTATCAGCTCATTATGCCGTTATACGGTCTTGCGTGGAGCATTGCATGCTCCGGCATAAATACGGGCATATC
>JAISHX010000180.1 GCA_031262335.1 Clostridiales bacterium | reverse complement strand
TCCGACAAGTTCAAGAATATAGTATGACAAGACAACCTGCTGTGAATATAATAGCTGTAAGAGTGTTTACAGGAGGTTTTTATGCGTAGAAACAGTTACCCTTCAGCAATGGAGCTTTCGTCTGTGGGGTTACTTACTTTTGATGTTTACGCGGAAAACGAAGGAAAGCCCGCACCGGGGGCAAAAATTTCTATTTTTACAGCTGAGCAAGAGGTAGAGCCGCGCCAGATGGAGGAGCTTACAACCGATGAGTCGGGACGTACAGCGCCAATTGAGCTGCCCGCTCCGCCTATCGAATATTCATATGACCCGGAATCCCAACGTCCTTATTCAACGTATACAGCTACAATAAGCGGACAGGGATTTGAAACAACAGAAATTAAAAATATACAAATTTTTCCTAATACAGAAGCTATCCAGCCTGTAAATCTTAATCTGTCGGAAGCGGTTTTTGCAGGAACGCGCCTTGAAGAATTAAGCCGCGTACTTGAAATTGATGTGCCTGAACATACTCTTTGGGGACAATATCCGGCAAAAATTCCGGAACCGGATACAAAAGAGCTTCCGTCCGATGCCGGTTTTAAAGTTTTAGACAGTCCTGTAATCCCACAAACGATTGTCGTACATGACGGCTCTCCGAACAATGATGCCGCAAAAAATTATTATGTTCCGTTTAAGGATTATATCAAAAATGTGGCGAGTAGCGAAATTTATTCAACATGGCCTGATGCAACAATCCGTGCTAACGTTTTGGCTATACTTTCTTTTACTTTAAACCGAGTTTTTACCGAATGGTATCGCGCAAAAGGAAAAAATTTTACGATAACAAGCTCTACGGCGTATGACCATGCCTTTTTTTACGGACGAACAATTTACGCAACAATTTCCCGCGTTGTTGACGAAATGTTTACAAATTATGTCACACGTCCGGGTATACGTCAGCCTCTGTTTACACAATATTGTGACGGACGGCAAGTTCAATGTCCAAACTGGATGACGCAGTGGGGCTCAAAAGACCTTGGCGACCAAGGTTACACGGCAATAAATATTTTGCGCTATTTTTACGGTAACGATGTTTATCTTGCTGTCGCAAACAGAGTGTCCGGTATTCCTTCGTCATTCCCGGGATATGATATTGCACGCGGCGCAAGCGGTGCGAATGTAAGGACGATTCAAACTCAATTAAATGGCATTGCAAAGAATTATCCGGCAATACCGAAAGTCGCCGTCGACGGAAAGTTCGGTCCCGCAACGGCAGCATCTGTTGCAAAATTTCAGTTGGTTTTCAATTTGCCTCCAAACGGCATAGTTGATTATCCGACTTGGTATAGACTTTCGGATATATATGTTGCTGTATCCAAAATGTCATAAACAGAAAAAAGTCCGGATTTCGTCCGGACTTTTTTCTGTTTATGACATTTCAGAATTTTTAGAGTTATTATTGTTACTGATTGCAGAATATAATGCGAATATTCCGAAAGCAATAATTTCAACAGCACAAGTTCTTACAAACAATATTGATAACTGAGGAAAAAACAACTCAATAACATTAACAGATGATATGAAAAAATAAAATCTCAAAAGGAGTATGCTTGCCCCTACTAACGTAGCACATGCGGAAAAGCACTTTACGGAACGGCAGTTAAAAATCAAATTCATCAACCTATAACATATAAAAATAATTGATAACATCATTAAGTCGCCAAATATTTGTTTGTATATAGTACCGATTGTATATGTTAAATCAAATACTCTAAAAAGAGTACAACAAATCGATGCCAGTACACATAAAATAATGATGCGTGTTGACTTTTGGATTGGCTTACGAGTGGCAATATCGTTGTTTTTTAATATTGAAACTTTAATTCTTGGTAAGTACATGACAATCACCTCAAATCAAAAATATACATATTTTTAACTGCGACAAAATAACTTAAGGAAACCGAGTTGGCATGCCCGTACTAAACCCTAAATCACTCTAAAGTTATTCATATAATAATTAAACCATATATTTCTTTTATTGTCAATAGTAAATTTAATTTTTTTCAGATAATTTTTAGACTTCAAGGTCAACTTTTTCCGCAATATGAGCTTTTCCGAGGACAACTTTTGAAATTCTATTAAACTTTGCCGTAAAGTCGCTTACAAAAAATGAAAGTTTTCTGTCATGCTGTACACATTCTGCAAGCATATTTGCTGTAGAAAGAAATGTTTTTATTTCTGCCGCGGCACGCACTGCCGGATTCACAACTTTAACTGACCCGACAGCACGGTGTATGCAATTTAAAAGCAACGGATAGTGTGTGCAACCTAATACGAGAGCGTCAATTTCTTTATCAAGAAGTTCCTGCAAATATATTTCACTTGTGATTTCCGCAACGGAATTTTCCGTCCAGCCCTCCTCGGCAAGAGGTACAAACAACGGACACGCCTTTGAAAAAACGGTAATATCGGCGGCAGCATCATAAAATGCACGTTCGTAAGCATTGCTCCTTATAGTAGCCTCTGTTCCGATTACTCCTATTCTTTGAGATGATGTTGCTTCCAAACCTGCTTTTACTCCAAAGCTCACCATTTCAAAAATTGGGGTATCCGTAAAAATTTTAGTCAATTCTTCATAACAATTTGCGCTTACTGTATTACACGCAACAACAATAGCTTTTACATTTTTTTTAAGAAGATATTTTACAATTTGTACGGAAAATTTAGTTACTGTATCTTTTGATTTTGAACCATAAGGCACTCTTGCAGTATCACCAAAATATACAATATTTTCAAACGGCATTGCGGCGGCAACTTCTTTTACAACAGTAAGTCCGCCAACTCCGGAATCGAAAATACCAATCGGGCGGTTGTCGCTCACGCTACTCAACGCCTTTCTTCTCAAAAGCAAGAGTAATAAGCCTGTCAACGAGTTCAGGAAAACTTATTCCGGCATGCGCCCAAAGCATTGAATACATACTTATATTAGTAAATCCGGGTACAGTATTTATTTCGTTAAATATAATTTTGTCTTTTTCCTCATCATAGAAAAAATCCACACGCGCCATGCCTGAACATTCGAGTGCCGAATAAACTTTTAGTGCTTCTTGTTGTATACGTTCGGCAACGCCTTCTTGAAGAACAGGGTCTGTTAAAGTTTTAGAATCTTTACTGTTATATTTTGCATCGTAAGTATAGAAAGTATCTGAATAAGTGATTTCTCCGATTACGGAAGTTATCGGATTTTCATTTCCAAGAACAGCACATTCAAGCTCCCTGCCGATGATAGCTTTCTCAACAAGAATTTTGTCATCTTCTTTTGCGGCGGTAAATAACGCTTCTTTCAAAGACTCTTTATTTTCTGCTTTAGAAATTCCGATTGAAGAGCCGCCTCTTGCCGGTTTTACAAAACACGGATAACCTAATTTATATCTGATTTTTTTGATAATTTCATTCAAACTATCTTCATTTTGGATTTCACTTTTCTTACAAACAATAAAGTCTGCCTGATTCACACCGGCAGATTTCGCAATAATTTTTGTAAAAGTTTTATCCATACAAGCCGCGCTTGATAAAACACCGCAACCGACATAAGGCAGTCCCGCAAGTTCGCAAAGCCCTTGAACAGTACCGTCCTCACCGTTTCTACCGTGAATTAACGGAAAAACAACGTCTATACGAATCATTTTAGCTTTATCGCCGACTGTTCTTAAAATTCCTCCGCATTTTTTATCAGGGCTAAGCACTGCCGGAGTTCCGTGAACAACCCACTTTACATCTGCGATTGCCGCTCCGCCATCGTAAAGTAACCATTCTCCATCTTTTGTTATATACACAGGTGCGACTGTGTACTTATCTTTCGGTATATTTGCTATAACATTATTTGCTGAAACAACAGATACATCATGTTCATTTGAAACTCCGCCAAAAAGTACAGCTACGGTTTTTTTTGCGCTATTTTCCAAATTCTAACTTCCTTTCTCTGCTACAGAGCTATTGTTTTATTGTATGCCGCAACCGCCGCATTTACGACAGCCGTGTCAAACCCGCTTGCCATCAGCGAAACTACACCTTCAATAGTCGCGCCGCCGGGCGAACACACACGGTCGGACAATTCACGCGGATGCGTTTTTGATGTCAACGCACTTTCGGCAGTCCCTTGGATTGCCATAAGCGCAGCAGAAAGTGCTTCTTCACGCCCCAAGCCCATTTTTACTCCCGCCGTTGCCAAACAATCGGCAAAAATAAGCACAAATGACGGTGAACACCCTGCTACGGCGGTAAATGCGGCAAATTTAGACTCTTCAATCTGAAGCGCAGTACCAATCGCCGAAAGTAACTTTGTACATTCTGCAATATCATAATTTGTAACAAATTGATTTCCGCAGAACGCAGTTACACTTTTACTTACAAGCGCGTTTATATTCGGCATAATACGCACAATACGAGCGTCATAATCTAATAATGACTGAACATATGCAAGCGTTTTTCCTGCCGCCATTGTAATAAACAACGGGTTATAATTTTTGGCGGTCTTTGATACTTCGGGAAGAACTTCTTCAAGTATGTGCGGCTTTACAGCAAGGAAAACTATTTCGCACGTTTCTGCGACCGCCGCCGCCGAAACAACCGCTGTTACGCCAAGCTCACCGCAAACTTCATTTTGGCGGTGAAGATTCTTATCAAAAATAAAAATATCAGAAGAAGGAATTACTTTTTTTTCAATGAAAGCTTTAATTATTGCATACGCCATGTTGCCTGCGCCTATGAAACCGCACTTCATTTAGTTGCTCCTTTTTTATTTACTTATTTTTACCGCCAACAAAAGCTTTGGCAATTTTACCTAAAACACGCGTAAAAGGTGATTCAAGCGCAACTGCCGCTTTTTCCAATTGTTGTCTTATATTTATTCCTTGAGGACAATGTTTTTCGCATTTTCCGCATTTAATACAAACACTTGCATAACGCGGCTCACCGGAACGCAATACATACATTTCCATAATATAGCGCATTTTTGCCATTAAAACTTTTCCGGCGGCTACGCTCCCGATTTCATTATAATGGTCAAAAACTGCCGGAATGTTAATTCCTTTAGGACAGTCAAGACAATATCCGCAACCTGTACACGGTACTTTTACTGCACCTCGAATTATTTCTGTCGCTTTTTTATACGCGGATAGTTCTTGCTGTGAAAGTGAATCGACTGTTGCAATATTAGCAAGAGCCAAATTTTCGGCAACTTGGCTTTCATTGCTCATTCCCGACAATAACAGCGTTACTTCGGGGTGATTCCATACCCACCTAAGCCCCCATTCGGGCATAGAACGACCTCGTTTTACCGCCTCAAAAGCTTCACGCGCCTTTTTCGGGACTTCGTTTGCAAGTTTTCCGCCGCGCAAAGGCTCCATTATCATTACAGGCAATCCTTTTTTATATGCGTACTGCAGTCCGCGTTTACCCGCCTGATGATTTTCATCAATATAATTATATTGAATCATGCAAAAATCCCATTCGCGTGCATCTATAATCTTTATAAATTCTGAATAAGCACCGTGGAACGAGAAACCAAGATTCACAATTCTGCCTTTACGTTTATTATCTTCCGCCCACTCTAATACTCCCATATTAACAAAACTTTCATACTGATTGAAACTTGTCAGCATATGGAGAAGATAATAGTCTATTCTGTCTGTTTTAAGACGTTCAAGTTCTTTATTAAAATATTTATCAAATTCTCCGTTTTTTATAAATACAAGCGGGAGTTTTGTAGCTAATTTTATTTTATCTCTGTAACCATCTTTTAGCGCTTCACCGAGAAACTCTTCAGACCCCGGGTAAATATACGCTGTATCAATATAATTCACTCCTGAATCTATAGCTTTTCTGACAAGAGCGGTACTTCTTTCATAGTCAATACCCGCTCCTTTTCGCGGCAGGCGCATACAGCCAAATCCAAGTTGTGAAAGTTTATCGCCATTTTTAGGATTCACACGGTAAATCATTTAATTATC
>JAISHX010000109.1 GCA_031262335.1 Clostridiales bacterium | reverse complement strand
CAACATGCGCGACTGTTCAATAATAAAAACCTCATATTCTTTAAGCGACGGAAAATCTATCGGCGCAATAGGAATAATAGGACCGACAAGAATGGATTATCCAAAGGTTATATCCGTTCTTTCAGGGATAGTAAGAGGTATCAACAGTATTCTAAGCGGTTAGAAAGGAAACGCAATGGGAAAAGAAAAAAAAGTTAAAGAAAAAAATCTTGAACAGCAGGAAAATCAAGAGGAACTTGAACTTGAATCTGCATCCGAATCCGAGCAGCCTGAAAACGAATTAGATTTGCTTAAAAAACAGGTTGCCGAGCTTTCGGATAAAAATTTAAGGACTTTTGCGGAATTTGATAACTTCCGTAAGAGAAACGAAAAAGAAAAACTCGCACGCTATGACGACGGCGCGGCAGATACAGTTGTAAAATTTTTGCCTGTAGCGGACAGTTTTGAGAGATTTTTAAAGTCTTTTAAAGGCGATGAGAATGACGAATTTTTTAAAGGTGTAACTCTTATTTGCCGCCAATTTCAAGATGCCCTCAAAAGTCTTAATGTTACTGAAATTGCCGCCGTCGGAGAAAAATTTTCCACGGAACTTCATAATGCAGTTGCACACATTGAAGACGAAAATTTTGGGGAAAATGAAATTGCTGAAGAATTTCAAAAAGGTTATAAATATAAAGACCGAGTAATAAGACATTCTTTTGTTAAAGTTGCAAACTAATTTTTGTTATTTAAGGAGGACTAACTATGGGAAAAATAATAGGTATTGACCTTGGTACAACAAACTCTTGCGTTGCTGTTATGGAAGGCGGAAAGCCGGTTGTAATAGCAAATGCAGAGGGTGCAAGAACTACTCCGTCTATTGTTGCGTTTACAAAAAGCGGAGAGCGTCTTGTGGGTGACGCGGCAAAACGTCAGGCAGTTTCTAATGCCGCAAATACAGTTATTTCAATTAAAAGAAAAATGGGACAGCGTGAAAAAGTTACGCTTAATGATAAAGCATATTCCCCTCAGGAAATTTCCGCAATGATTTTACAGAAACTGAAAGCCGATGCGGAAAGTTACTTGGGAACAACAGTTACAGAAGCTGTAATTACTGTTCCGGCGTACTTCTCTGACGACCAGCGTCAAGCAACAGTTGATGCGGGTAAAATTGCAGGTTTTGATGTTAAAAGAATAATTAACGAGCCGACAGCGGCGGCTTTGGCTTACGGACTTGACAATGAGCATGAACAGAAAATTATGGTTTATGACCTTGGCGGCGGTACGTTTGACGTTTCGGTCATCAGCATTGGCGATGGAATTATCGAAGTTCTTGCTACTAACGGCAATAACCTTCTTGGCGGCGACGACTTTGACAACCGCGTAATAGATTACCTTGCGGCAGAGTTTAAAAAACGCGAAGGAGTTGACCTTAAACAAGACAGAATGGCTATGCAGCGTCTTAAAGAAGCTGCCGAAAAAGCAAAGATAGAGCTTTCGGCATCACTTACGACTTATGTAAATATTCCATTTATAACCCTTGTAGACGGTGGGGCGAAAAACCTTGACGAAACTCTTACTCGTGCAAAATTTAATGAGCTTACTGCGGATTTGGTTGAAAAAACAATGGAGCCTGTTCGGCTTGCACTTAAAGATGCAGGTATTTCCGCGTCGGAGTTGACAAAAGTTCTTCTTGTCGGCGGTTCGACAAGGATTCCGGCTGTTCAGGATGCCGTAAAGAAAATAACAGGAAAAGACCCGTTCAAAGGCATTAACCCTGACGAATGTGTTGCGGTTGGTGCGTCAATTCAAGGCGGAAAACTTGCCGGCGACGAAGGTGCGGGAAGCGTCCTTCTTTTGGATGTTACGCCGCTCTCATTAGGTATTGAAACAATGGGTGGTGTGTTTACAAAACTTATTGACCGCAACACTACTATTCCGGTCAATAAAACACAGGTGTTCTCTACTGCTGCCGACAATCAGAACGCCGTTGATATTATGGTTCTTCAAGGCGAACGTCAATTGGCGCGTGACAATAAACTTTTAGGACAGTTCAGGCTTGACGGAATACTTCCCGCTCCGCGTGGGGTTCCGCAAATTGAAGTTAAATTTGATATTGATGCAAACGGCATTGTTCATGTTACGGCAAAAGACCTTGGTACAGGAAAAGAACAGCAAGTAACAATTACTTCTAAAAAAATGAGCGACGACGAAATAAACCGAGCTGTCAAAGATGCCGAAGCAAATGCCGAAGCCGACAAAAAGCGTAAAGAGTTGATTGAGGCAAAAAATGAGGCTGATTCAACAGTTTTCCAAACGGAAAAAATGTTAAAAGAGCTTGAAGGCAAAATCGGCGACGACGACAAAGCAAAAATTGAGGAACAACTCGGAAAATTGCGTTCTTTGAATGAAAGCGTGACATTTGACAATATTACTGAATCAGATGCAGGAAATCTGAAATCTGCATCGGAAGCTTTGATGAGTGCTGTTCAGGAAGTTTCCGCAAAACTTTACGGGCAGGCAGGACAGGCGGGTCAGGCATACAGCGGCGAAAATTACACCCAACGTGACGATGACGGCTCAACAATTAACGGAGATTATAAAGAAGTATAAAAGTTAGCAGGGGCGGGGTTTTTCCCCGTCCCTATTTGAGATAGGAGAAAATTATGGCAGCAAAAGCGGATTATTACGAAACGCTGGGCGTTGGCAAAAATGCTTCTGAAGATGAACTGAAAAAAGCGTACAGAAAAATGGCTGTGAAGTATCATCCAGACAATAATCCTAATGATAAAGAAAAAGCAGAAGCAAAATTTAAAGAAGTAAATGAGGCTTACAGTATTCTTAGCGACCCGCAGAAAAAAGCGGCTTATGACCAGTACGGGCATGCGGCTTTTGAGGCGGGCGGTGCAGGCGGAGGAAATCCGTTTGCCGGAGCCGACTTTAGTGATATGTTCAGCGGATTCGGCGGTTTTGAAGACATTTTGTCAGGTTTTTTTGGCGGAGGAACGTCACGCGGCAGACGGAACGGACCAAAGCGCGGTGCGGATATTGAAATCAGAATACAAATTGAATTTGAAGAATCAATTTTCGGTGTAAGTAAGACAATTTCTATTCC
>JAISHX010000091.1 GCA_031262335.1 Clostridiales bacterium | reverse complement strand
TTAAGAAATTTTGATTCTGCGACAACATTATATACGTCAAATTTTTCCCTAAAGTAATCAAAATGATTTTCCATTGATATTCCAAACAAGAAAAGCGGCTGTTCTGTTTCATCAAATACATTAATTATCTGGTCGGTAAAATATTCATCGGAAAGGAATTTAACATTATTGTATTCGTTTGCTTTATAAGCACTTTCCGGAGGTGTCATATCTTCTTCCGCAATGAATTTGTCAAAGCCGAGAAGAGGATAAATTGCTTTGCGGTCAAAAATCATAGAACCGCCATATGTGTGTATACCGACTGTTGAATAACCGTTTTGTTTTAGAATATTCGGGAAAGAACGCGGGTCGGGACTGTTTGCGTAAACTTCCGGATTTGTAAAAGGCATATCGCCGCGTGTAATAAACTGAAAAGAGTTGCCTGTAAGCATTTCATATTCAGGGTCACATGTACCGCCTCCAAAAGACGGTGTTATTATATTTCCGGAATAAAAGTTTTTCTGCAACTTGTGTACTGTACTGATTGGGTCTTCAGAAAAATATACGTTTTCCCAAAGCGTTGGGTCTGTAAAAGCTTCACTCTGAATAACAATAATATTCGGGCGAATGTTTGACGATGCTTTCGGAGCAATAATATTATTTTTAACATAAGCCGCAATACTATCCATAAGCTCTTTTGTGTAAGAAGTATTCTCATCCAATGTTATTTCTTCTCCGACAGAAGAAATATCGGGAATTTTTATTTCTTCAATAATTCCTTCCTCGTCCAGCGTTCCGGGAAAAGTAACTTCCGGTTGAACTGCTTTTTTAACGCTCCTGTCTGAAATTAAAATCGGCGGAAGCGGTTCTGCAACAGGAGGGTCTGTTGGGCTTGAATTGTCGGGCGGCGGAGTTACTACTGTATTGTTTTTTTCTATGCTTGTTTTTGGCTTTGAAACAACGTGTTCGCTGCCGCCGTAAATTATTTCGGTTGGTTTGTCCTCACTCCGCGCACTCATTAGAAAGCCAAGCATTGCGCCGTTTTGCAAGTATCTGTCGGCAATTGGCAACGAAAGCGGATTGCCGAGTACCTTTGTATAAGAGCCGGACAAAAACACGACTGTAAAAACAACCAAGACGCTGTTCATACATATCATTCGCGAGCGTAAACTTGTGTATAGCTTTCCGAATATTTTTATAAAAAGCACTGTAAGAGCGGCAACCGCCAAGACTGATATAACTGCTTCAGGCTCTATTGTAATTTTATAAAAAGCGGTAAGCTGCCCTGCTTTTGAAACCATTGCAAGGTCGGCGGGACGGAAAGGAATACTTGTCATGCGAAGTCGATAAAAATTAACAACGTATAATGTTTCCCAAACAATATTGACTGATATAACAGACGCGGCAACAGAGCCGGATATAGCAAAAACGGCGCAATAGCATATTCCTAACAAAAGCGCAATCAAAACACCTGCGGGAAAATTCACAAACGCACCGAAGTTGTTCAAAAATTCAAATGCGGCTGTCATCGAAAAAAGGTACGCGACAGCCACTGACACTTTAAAAAGAATTTTTTTCATTTATCGAATATTCACCCCTATTTTAAATCCCGTCTTTTAAAAGATTAAAGGGATAAGACCTTGGGGGCTTTCAGCCCCCAAACCCCTGACCAAATGGACAATCGTCCCTTTGGAATCCCGTTTTTAAAAAATTTAAAGGCAAGACCTTGGAGGGCGTTGCCCTCCAAACCACCTACCAAAGGGATTTCATCCCTTTGGAATCCCGTCATTAAAAAACTTAAAGACAAGACCTTGGAGGGCGTTGCCCTCCAAACCACCTACCAAAAGGATTTCATCCCTTTGGAATCCCGTCTTTAAAAAATTTAAAGGCAAGACCTTGGAGGGCGTTGCCCTCCAAACCACCCACCTACCAAAGGGATTTCATCCCTTTGGAATCCCGTCTTTTGCAGACGGAAGATAACTATAAAACTGTCGTTGCTTTTCCGTCTGCAAATGTTATCTTCTTTGTTTCTTTCTTCTTTAAGAAGAAAGAAATGGGGTGCGGGGCAACGCTCCGCGACCTTAGTCTTTAAAAGCAGACAGAATGTAACCGTAAATTAGCCGCCACCTTCCGTCTGCAAATGTTATCTTCTTTGTTTCTTTCTTCTTTAAGAAGAAAGAAATGGGGTGCGGGGCAACGCCTCGCGACTTTAGTCTTTAAAAGCAGATAGAATGCAACTGCAAATTTGTAGGCATATTCCGTCTGCAAAAGTTATCTTCTTTGTTTCTTTCTTCTTTAAGAAGAAAGAAATGGGGGGCGGGGCAACGCCCCGCGACCTTAATCTTTACCTGTTATGCGGAACACAATTGTTTCACGTGGAACATGAATAAACAACTTTTTCCGTTATTATATAATCCATGCGAACATCGAAAAAATCGTGAGTAAAATCCAAAATATTTCTTTCGTAGCATAGAGCGGCTTTCGTAATGTGTCCATGCTCCTCCAAATATCTGTCGTAGTAGCCTTTGCCGTATCCAATCCTGAAACCTTTTTTATTAACGGCAAGACACGGTGCAATTAACAGGGCGTGTTGCCCAACAGATGCTTGTTTACAATATTTTTTCGGCTCATAGACACCAAAATGACCTTGCTCGGTATCATCAAAAGAGCTTATATAATAAAAATTCATTGAAGAACCGTTTACACGCGGAACAGCCACCCCGATATTATTTTGAAAGCAAAATTGAATAACCGAAACAGTATCAATTTCATATTGTTTGCTACGGTAAATGAATATATCCTCGCATTTACCGTTAGTTATAAAACTCTTAACGATTTCGGCAATACTTTTGTCTGATTCTGAGGCATAATTATTTTTTTGGATTTTCAGCAATTTTTCCCGTAACTCACTCTTGTGCAAGCTCGGCATCTTCATTTTCTGTATTTTCACCTTTAAGTATTTCCATAAATTGTTCGCCTGTAATTGTTTCTGTTTGAAAAAGATATTCTGATATTTCTTCCATCTTTTCTTTATTTTCGGTCAGAAGGCGTTTGGCATTTGTATGACATTCCGAAATTATAGAAAGAATTTGCTTGTCAATTTCAGCACCGGTTGCTTCCGAACAAGTCGAAATAGGTCTGCCGTCAAGATA
>JAISHX010000079.1 GCA_031262335.1 Clostridiales bacterium | reverse complement strand
TTAGACTATCTCCAACGCCGCCTAATTCTTGTGTTTTTACATGCTGAAGTACAGAATCCGAAAATTGAGCTGTTTTTGCTTGTGCAGACGCGCCAAACTCTACAAGCTGGCTTTGGTCGGAAAAGTTTATGCCGTTTGCAATTTCGGCAATTTTTGCTTTTTCTTCAGGTGAGAAATTTTGAGCGGGAATAATTTGCGGTGTTTGTTCCAATAGAATCACCTCTTTTCAAGTTTTGCTACACTACTAAGAAACTTTTTTTCTCCTGTGAAAGTTTCGTTATTAAAATAAATTATTATTTCGGTATCTATGCTTGTTTCGCGTAGTTGCTTGATAATGCCTTCGCCGTATTTTTGGTGAAATACTTTATCGCCTATATAATATTGCCCCGTTTTTTTTGAAACGGGTGGTTTAAAATTAAAAACTTCCGGTTTTTTAGAGAAAATTTTCTCTACGTTTTGGCGGCTTTCGCGGGTTGAAATTTGGTTTGGAGAATGTTTGTGTGACTTTTTTTTATCTCCGACCGATAAAGTAAGTTCAGAAGGAATCTCTTTAAGGAATAAGGAAGGATTGTTTGACACTGTGTAACCATAAGTCATACGGGTTGCGGCGTTTGTGATAAACAACTTTTCACGCGCACGCGTTATTGCAACGTAACAAAGGCGGCGTTCTTCTTCAAGCTGTTCATCGTCTTCTGCGTTTAAAGCGCGTGCCGCAGGAAAAAGATTATTTTCAAAGCCGATTATAAAAACTGTTTTAAATTCCAAGCCTTTTGCGCTGTGAACAGTCATTAAAACTGTTGCGTCGTCATTTTCGTTATAATTGTCTATGTCTGCAACTAATGCAATTTCTTCAAGAAATTCCGCAAGAGTTGCCTCTTCATGCTGTTTTTCAAATTCTACCGCTTTACTGACAAGTTCTTCAATATTTTTTATTCGTTCTTCGGAATTATTATCTGAATTTTTTTCGCTTTTTATTTCTTCGATAAGTCCTGAATCATGAATAACTTTAAGAATAATTTCGGAAACGGGTAAAACCTGTTCTGAAATTTCTTCAATAAAAGAAACAAATCGTAAAGCGGCACCTGCTCTTCCGCCCATAATTTCTTTTGAAAACTTTAACGCTTCAAAAAAGGATATATTATTTTTATCGGAATATTCAGATATTTTTTGAACACTTGTTGTGCCGATACCTCTTTTAGGAACATTTATAATTCTTTTGGCGGCAAGGTCATTTGCGGGATTATTTATAAGAGATAAATACGCTAAAACATCTTTTATTTCTTTACGCTCATAGAATCTTATTCCGCCGACGATTCTATATGGAAGTCCGTTTTTGAAAAATGCTTCTTCGATAAGTCTTGATTGGGCATTCATTCGGTAAAGAACAGCAAAATCTTTATAAGCCGCGCCTGATTTTGCCGCCGTAAGAATTTGGTCTTTGACAAACTCCGCTTCCATAATGTCAGTATCCGCACGGTGAAGGTGAATTTTTTCACCTTCAGGATTTTCTGTCCATAGAGTTTTTCCTGTTCTGCCGTTGTTGTTAGAAATTACTGCGTTTGCTGCATTAAGAATAGTTTTTGTCGAACGATAATTTTGCTCAAGTTTTATTACTTGTGAATTGCGGAAGTCTTTTTCAAAATTCCGTATATTTTCAATATTTGCGCCTCTCCAACCATATATAGACTGGTCGTCGTCGCCAACAACGCATAAATTATTGTACTTGGAGCTTAAAAGGCGTACAAGTTCATATTGTGCAGTATTAGTATCCTGATATTCGTCAACCATAACGTATAAAAATCTGTCACTATATGAATTTAAAATATCCGGATGTTCACGCAGAAGTTCTACTGTTTTAAAAATTATATCATCAAAATCAAGCGCATTGGCTTTTTTCAATTTTCTTTGATACGACTTATACGCAGCTGCTATTTGTTTTTCATTGTAGTTGTCGGCGGCAAGTTCTAAGCAAATTTCAGGGGTAATCAACGAGTCTTTTTTACGCCCTATTGCTGATAGCATAGAGCGAATTTCTTTTAAACGGAGATTCAAAAGAGTTTCTGAATTGTTAAGCTCTAAAAGAGTTTCTTTCATAAGTTTTTCTGAATCCGCGTAATCATAAATTGCAAAACTTTTATCATAACCGATAAGGTCGATGTCGCGGCGTAAGATTCTGACACAAGTAGCATGAAAAGTCCCAACCCACATACGTTCGGAATTTTCTATAAGAGAACTAATCCTTTCTTTCATTTCACGGGCTGCTTTGTTTGTAAAAGTTATTGCCAATATTCTCGTAGGAGGAATACCTTGCTCGACAAGGTAGGCAATTCTATGAGTTAATGTTTTTGTTTTACCGGAGCCTGCGCCCGCAAGCAAAAGAAGCGGGCCTTCTGTAGCCAGCACCGCTTCTTTTTGCATTGGATTTAAAGTTTCAAATAAGTCCATATAATTAACCCTTTGCTAATTTAATTGATAATCACCATTGAATACGGAGGTAACGAAAAAACTCCGTTATTTTCCGTAGGTTCTGTGCCTGTAGCCGAAAGGAAATCGGCAATTTTGCCTGAAAATTTAACTTCGGCAGGTTGGTCGGAAATATTATAAACTATCGTGTTGGAATAATCTTCCCATGTACGCACAGCACCGCCGATTTTGACTTCGTTTCCGGAAACTACTTCCATATCAGTCAATTCAACTGAGCCTCTTCCGATATTCGGATATTTATGACGAAGGCGAACAGCTTTTCTTATATAGTTCAAAATAGAGTTTTCATCTTCAAGCTGGTCAATCACAGATGAAAATGTATTTTGTTGCTGTTCCATATCTGGCGGACCGTTTCCTGCTGCCGATTCTTCGTCTGTCCAGTAGAACGGTGCGCGTTTATTTTCGTCTTTACCGGAACCGGACATTGCAATTTCTTCACCATAATAAATGAAAAGGTCGCCCGGCTCAAGAATCGTCATGCCCCATGCCGTTTTAAACAGTTCGGCATTGCGCCGCATGAATCCGACTGAACGCGCATTATCGTGGTTAGTAAAAAATTGAGCGCGGGTTGCGGTTTCGGATTCTGCTTTGACAGCCTCGTCCGATTCTTTAAGTTTTTGAATATATTCTGTAACAGGTCTGTCTGCCATTATGATTGTTTTTGCCGTAATTCCGTCCGCATTGGCAAACGGAAAAGAAAAAAAGCTGTCTATTCCTGATTCATAGTATCTGTAAATACCTGAAGTAGTGTCCCAGTTCTCACCGACAATGTAAGCATCCGGTTTAATAGACTTGACTGTTTCGTTTATCCAGCTCAATATTTCGATATTTGCGGCAACGTTCCCTGTTTCATATTCTTTTACGGCATCAAGACGGAATCCGGCAACACCTTTATCAAGCCAAAACTTAAACATTTCCGTAAATTCAAGCCTTAAATCTTCATTATAGAGATTAAGGTCAGGCATTTTATCCCAAAATTGACATTCATAGAAACTGCCGTCAGAGAGCTGTTTCCACTGACCGTTTCCCGCTTCTTCCTGAATATGATAATATGCCCTATATTTTTCATCACCGGCTTTTGCTGCCAAAAACCAAGGATGCTCATCGGAAGTATGATTTAATACAAAATCCATAATTACAGAAATATTACGCTTTTTACACTCTAAAAGAAGATTATCAAAATCTTCCATAGTTCCGTAAACAGGGTCAATAGCGTAATAATCTTTTACATCATACTTATGGTAAGTTGGGGAAGGGTGAACAGGCATAAGCCAAATACCATCGAACCCCATATTTTGAATGTAATCCAATGATTGCGTAACTCCGTTAATATCTCCGACACCGTCGCCGTTGGAATCGCGGTAAGACCAGACAAAAACTTCGTACCAGCTTTTACCGTTGCCTTCAGGCAATGAATAATCCGGGAGAGGATTATTTTCCAAATCAAGAGCAAGCCTTTCCGTCCATGAAAGTTGGACAGGTTCTTCGGTCGGCAGCTCTGTTGAAATGCTTATGTCGGAAATAGCCGGCTGCTCCGCAGAGCAACCGGCTAAAAGGAGTAACGCAACAAAGGACAAAAGAAATAATTTTCTCAACCTTTGACTGCTCCTCCTGTAACACCTTCGACATAGTTTTTCTGCATAAAGATGAAGAGCAGTGAAATCGGAATTGAAACAAGTACAGCACCCGCACAGAATGAGGTATACCATTCGTAAATGTTTTCACGCTCAAGCATACGGTACAGTCCAAGTGCAATTGTGAAGTTATCGTACTTATCCTTCATAATAACACTGGACATAATGAAGTCAACCCACGGTGACATGAATGAAGTTAAAACAGTATACGTTATAATCGGACGCGACATCGGCAGAGTTACAATGTAGAAAGTCTGCCATTTTGTTGCACCGTCAAGATACGCCGCTTCATCAAGAGCACGTGGAATTGTATCAAAGAAACCTTTAACAATGTAATACCCAAGTCCCGCGCCGCCGGAATAAATCAACACAAGTGCGGCAAGGCTCTGGTCAAGACCGATTATGCCGACAAGGTGATAAATAGCAATCATGCTCATGAATCCCGGGAACATACCAAGGATAAGAACAACGTTCATGAGAGGACGGCGTGCTTTAAAGCGAAGGCGTGAGAACGCGTACGCTGTAAACAGAACAAGAATTGTGGCAATAATACAAGAGAATACAGCAACAACGAATGTGTTTCCAAACCAACGCGGATAGTTAAACTGATTTGTGTCTGTAAATAAACGGATGTAGTTATCAAGTGTATATTCTTTTGGCATAACGTAGCTATGCCATGCGCCTTTTTCTGCTTTGAAAGAAAGTATTACAAGGTAAACTATAGGAGCCATCCATATTAAAGATAATATCCCAAGGATAATATATACAAATATATTAGAGATTAACCTACGAGTTTTCATCCGAATGTCTCCTCCTTTTGAGCGGATGACGTTATGTTAAACGTAGCAAGTGACAACGCGCCGCAGATTATGAATACCAAAATACCGATAACGCTTGCAAGGTTGTAATCTTGGAAAGAAACAGTCAGTTTATACAGCCATGTAACAAGAAGGTCGGTTTTACCTGCCTGATAATAATCAAGAGTAAGAGGCGCACCGGCTGTCAGGAAGAATATAGCGTTAAAGTTGTTAATATTGCCGATAAACTGAGTAATAAGATAAGGCGTGGTTACGGCAAGCATATAAGGCAATGTAATTGCTGTAAACTGTTTAACAGGACCGGCACCGTCAATGCTTGCTGCTTCATAAAGGTCGGCAGGGATATTCATAAGAATACCTGATGTAATAAGCATTGTGTACGGAATACCAATCCAAAGGTTTACAATGATAACGGTAATTCTTGCGGGTGTTACCGTTGTAAGGAATTTTACAGCAGGTAAGCCAAGGCTTTCCAACAGAACGTTTGCAGGTCCTTGGTCGCCCAAAACTTTGCTCATGAACATAAGAGTAACAAACGCGGGAACAGCGATTGGAATAACAAGACATGTGCGGAACAAACCTTTGCATTTGATTCCCTTTTTGTTAATAAGCAATGATACTATTATACCTAAGATATAGTTAATGAATGTTGCGCAAACCGCCCATATAAGAGTCCAGCCAAGGATACCGAAGAACGATTGTGACTTTTTGGTGCCGTCGTCAACGAAAACGCTCTTAAAAGTGTCCAATCCTGTCCATGTGAACAAGTGTCCCGGCGGTTGGTGAGAAGCATCAAAGTTTGTAAAGGCAATACAGACCATGAACACAATCGGCAAAACAGTAAAAGCGATTACGCCGACTGCAGGAAGTCCGATAAATGTAATGTGAAGATTTTTATCAAACATTGCTTTGAGGTCATCAATAAAGTTTGATGGTTTTTTGCCCGATTCAACTGCAACTTGTGCAGTATAGGCAGATTTTATGTTAACTAAATGAGTAGCGAAACATGCCACAGCAACAAACACCGTGACAACGCTGTAAAGCAAAATAAGCATTGAGTTTTGACCAAGAACCCTCTCACGGATTCCTGTAACAGGGTCAACCTCGCCAAAACCCATCTCTTGAGTACCTAGTGTTCCGATATCTTGAAGGTACACCCAACCGAATTTAAAGAAAAATACCCAGAAAAGGACCTGTATTGCCAAGAGCAGAAGACCTTTTATGAATTGCCCCCGTGTGATATTGCCGAAACCGCTGATTAAAAAACTGGCTTTGACTCTCCAGTCACCCTTTTTAACAGCGTCCATAAGTTTTATTTCGTTCACGCAAACCTCCCCTTTGTCGTCCGTCGTGCAATGCGCCCCCGCCGATATAAGAGGGCGGGGGAATCATTACCGATTAAATCCTGTTGCTTTATGCTTGAATCTGCGCTACCATGTCGTCAAGAAGTTCTTGAACACTCTTAGAATAGTCTTTGTTCTCCATAGCCTGACCAAAAGCTTCGGCAGGAGTCCAGAAATTGCCTAAAACATCGTTTTGGCTCTTTGCAAATTCGCCTTGTTCTGCAAGTGCGGAAAGAGCAACGTTTGCCAAAACATCAGGATTAGCAGCAGCGTTCAAATTGGAAGGACCAATCTGGCGTGCATAGAAACGTTTAAGCTGATTTTCTTCATTGCTGAGCCAGTCAGCTAAATCCATAGCTTCTGCAGGGAAAGCGGAAAGAGAGTTTACACCGATGAGTTTAAATCCTGCGAAAGAGGACATCTGTGTCGGTGTTCCGTCAACATCGAAAGTCGGGAGTTTTGTTGCCGCATAGTTGTCTCCGAGTTTTTCCTGAATAGCCGTTGCGTTCCATGTACCGGAAACAGCTGCAGCAATTGTATCGCCCATACCACCAACGATAACTGTATCATCACCGGTGAGGAAAGCGTTGCTTGCTGTGATGTTTTTCATAGATTCGCCAACACCCGGATAGTTGTTAAAGTCACAAACCTGTTTGCCGTCAGCACCGATTGAAAGTGAGCCGCCGCCGCCGAGGAAGAACGAAACAATATACCAGCCGTTAGAAACATCCATAAGAACTTTTTTGCCTGC
>JAISHX010000047.1 GCA_031262335.1 Clostridiales bacterium | reverse complement strand
AAGTTTTATATGAAAAAGATTTTATTAACAGCTATCTTGATGACCTTTCCGGTTCTTTGCTTAATGTTTTACGCATGAATGGTACAACCGGTGTGTATATTTTTCTGTTTAAAAATGATGATTCTTTTACTGAAAATGTGACAATGCGCGGAGTATATTACCGCGACCTTGACCCCGATTCCACACCGACTGATTATTCGGATGTTCTGTGTTTGCGCGGTTCAACTTATTTGGCGCAAAAATACAATTTACCGCTTGACAGTCTTTGGTCAGAGGAAATGGAAATAAATGAAAAATATACAGTTCTTTGGAACAGCTTTGTTTTGCCTGTCCAAGCGGCAAATGAACACCCCGAACTTTCAAGCAAAGATTTATCTTATTGGGCAGGTCCGCATTATATAAATGAGGGCAACGCGGCAGATTCAAACCCTTGTATTACTTACGCACGTCCGCTTGTTTATGAAGGACGTGTTATCGGTGTAATTGGCAGTGAAGTCCAATTAAGCTTGTTGCGCGAATATTTTCCCGCATCAGATTTTGGGACATCCGGTCAAGGTGGATACATGTTTATTGGCTATGATAGAATAAAAAAAGCAGACAATAGCGTTGAATCTCACATTTATGCAACTACCGGAAGTTATATAAACCGCATGTTCAATACAAATGATGTTGTTACTTTTGTACCGGCACGCAATAGAGTCGGAATTTACAACCTTGCAAATAAAAAAGAAGAATCTGTGAGCATTGTAATTACTCCGCTGAAACTTTACAACAGCAATGCTCCGTTAAGCGGAAATCAATGGTCATTGGCGGCTATCGGCACGGATAATATGCTGTTTAATTCTGCTGACAATGTCCAAAAAGGAATATTATACAGCTCCGCAATAGCTCTCTCTGTCGGAACAATACTTCTTGTAATGATAATACGAACCGTTGTTAAACCTCTGGGGCTTATTACCGAACAGTTAAATAAAACAGAAGCAGATTCTCCTCTTATTATCGGGAAAACGCGGACATACGAGGCAGAATTGCTGCGTGATACAATAAACGACATGAAAAAACGCCGCAAGCTTATGGAACTTGAGCTTTTGGAAGAACGTGAAAGATACCTTATTGCGCTTGAGAGTGCGACCGAAACTTTCCTTGAATATGACCGCGAAACAGACACTTTAATTTTATACTATTTTACACAGGAAAAAACAATGTTGTCAAAAACTGTTTCGCCATTTACGAAAGTTTTACACAATTACGAATTTTGTCCGCCGGAAGATGTTTTTAGAGTTTTATCATTCATAGAGCGGAAAAATACGTTCCCGATTGAGCTGCGAATATGCACAAGCCTGTTTCCGAAAATTGCATGTACCGAAACAGACGGCGACTATTACTGGTTTTCACTTAAAGGTTCATACATTACCGATGATTACGGAAACCCACAAAAAGTAATCGGCGCGGCAAAACAAATTACTGACGAAAAACTTCGCCTTCAGGCACATCTTGAACAATCACGCCGTGACAAAACTACCGGTCTTTACAATTCGGAATATGGTTTGGATTACATTCAGAAAAGAATTAAACCTCAATATACACTTTGCTGTATAAAACTTATTGGGCTTGATGTTATTGAAACATGCTACGGAAGAGTTTTTGGCGGTCTTTTGCTAAGAAACTTTTCCGCCTTTCTTATACAGGAGCTTAAAGAAGATGACGTTGCCGTTCGGCTTGGCAACGATGATTTTCTCCTTTATATGCCCGAAACTGATAAGTCAAAAGTAATACGGCTTGTTCGTACGTTAGAAAGCCGTACAGCTTGGCTTTATTGCGGTGAGCAAAACGACCGCAACCTTTCACTCGGTATTGGAATTGCCGCCCCTGAAAAAGGCGAAAGTTTTTTGGGCGTATTTGCACAGGCGCGTAATTCAATGGGAACAGACAGTTCAGGTGAATCGGTTGCACTTATTCCCTCAAGTAAACCAATAAATATCAGCATTGATGTCGGACGCGATAACCTATCTGAAATAGTATTTGACGCACTTCAGCAAACGAGGGATATTTACGGTACAATTTACATGCTTATGCAAGTCATAGGGGAAATTTTTGAGTTGTCGAGTATTCAAATAATGGCGTACGACAATGATTTCGGCGTAAATCGTATTGTACGCCGGTGGGATAAAGATTTTGTAAAGACAATCCCGCCTGCCGAAAAAATAAACCGCTCCGATATTGTTGAGTTAGAGAGAATTATGCCAAAAGACGGCGTGCTTTCTTATACAAACAGTTCTGTCAAAAATTATCCGGCAGGTTTAAAATCTCTTTTGGGCACGACAGAAGACTCGTTGTTTTCCTCACTCTGTTGCATGATGTATGAAAACGGATTACATTCGGGACGGATAATTTTCCGCACAAATGATGAATCGCGTCTTTGGGAAGAAACTGATATTCAAATGCTATATGAGGTTACAAGAATAGTTTCAACTCATATAAGCATGGAAAAATCAAACAATGCAAGCAAGGCAAAAAGTGAATTTTTATCGCGTATGTCACATGAAATACGCACACCAATGAACGCAATAATAGGTCTTACAGGTATTGCTAAAAATGTAAAAGACGATAACGTGCGTCTTTCTGACTGTCTTAACAAAATTGACGTTTCATCACGACATTTGCTTGCTCTTATAAATGACGTACTTGATATGTCACGCATTGAAAGCGGTAAAATGGTACTTGATAAAAAGCCGTTTTCTCTTGACAAACTTTCGGAAACTCTCGACATTTTGATTCGTCCCCAAACTGAAAAAAACAGCCTAAAGCTTGTTCATGAAGTTGAATATTATCATACAAATGTCATTGGTGATGAATACCGCTTGCGGCAAGTGCTTGTTAATTTGCTCGGAAATGCCTGTAAGTTTACACCGACAGGCGGAAGTATTGTTTTTAGTATTAAAGAAGTATATTCAGGAACAACAGAGGGACGATATTTGTTTTCGGTGCGTGATACCGGCATAGGAATAGCCAAAGCAGACCAAGTACGCGTATTTAGCGCGTTTGAACAATCGGAAACTGATAAAAGCAAAGAAGGAACAGGCTTGGGGCTTGCTATCAGCTATAGCATAATAGCGGCAATGAACAGTAAAATCGAACTCTCAAGCGAAGAAGGCAAAGGAAGTGAATTTTTCTTTACGCTTACACTTCCGTATGAAACGAACCAAGACAAGGAAGAAACTTCTGATGCCGAAATAGAGTACGATTCTGACCTGTTTAGCGGCAAACATATTCTTCTTGCAGAAGATAATGAAATAAACACAGAAATCGCTCTTTATTTGCTTGAAAACGTTGGTTTTACTGTTGATACTGTTGTAAACGGACGTGAAGCTGTTGAAACATTTTTGTCAAAGCCGCCTAATACTTATGACCTTATTCTTATGGATATTCAAATGCCGGAGATGGACGGCTTAACCGCCACGCGACACATTCGCAAAAACACAGAACATCCGCAGGCATACACAATCCCGATAATTGCAATGACGGCGAATGCGTTTGACGAGGATATGAAAAAATCTGTTGAAGCTGGTATGAACGGGCATGTCGCAAAGCCAATAGATATTGATACCCTTTATATTCTTTTGCAAAAATTACTTTCACAATAGAAAGAGAGGTTATTCAATGAAATGTAAGTTCCGTGTTTTAACCGCCGTTACTCTAATAGCGACTTTGCTTGTAGGCTGCGGACAAAAATTTAAGCTTGACCCCAAAAATCCTATTACAATCACGGTATGGCATTATTACGGAGGGGCTGTTCTTAACGCTTTTGATAGGATGCTCGAAGAATTTAACAGTACCGTTGGTAAGAAAAAGGGTATTATCATTGAAGGAAACTCTTTCGGGCATGTTGATGAGCTTGAAAAAGCCGTAACTTCGTCAGCAAATAAAGAAGTAGGCAGCAAAGACATGCCGAACATATTTTCCGCGTATGCGGATATTGCCTATGGAATTGAACAAAGAGGGTTGCTTGCGAATTTAGACAACTATTTGAGTGAAGATGTCCTGAATATGTACGAAGATTCGTTCATTGAAGAAGGACGAATCGGCAATAACGGAGAATTGAAAATCTTCCCGATTGCAAAGTCAACAGAAGCTCTAATGCTTAACGACACAGACTGGTTGCCGTTTGCACAGGCGGAAAATATAAGTTACGATGACATTTCTACAATGGAAGGAATGGCGGAAACAGCAAAACTTTATTATGAATGGACTGACAAACAAACGCCTGATGAACCGAACGATGGTAAAGCACTTTTCGGGCGTGACGCGCCTGCAAGTTTATTTATAATTTCATCGCGGCAGTTCGGTACAGAGATTTTTACGGCATCAGGCGGCAAAGGAACAGTAAATCTAGATGAAACCATTATGCGTAAAATTTGGGATTGCTATTATGTGCCGTTTATCAGCGGATATTATGCCGCAAACGGACGTTTCCGTTCGGATGATACAAAAGTCGGTGACATTTTATCCTATGTCGGTTCAACATCATCATCAGCATTTTTCCCAAAAGAAGTTACGGTAGATGGCGTTCAGCATCCGATTCAAGCAAAAGTGTTGCCTGCTCCGGCATTTAACGGCGGCGAAAAAGTGTTTGTCCAGCAAGGTGCCGGAATGGTTGTTACATCAGCCACACCTGAAGAAGAATACGCCAGTGTAGAATTTTTAAAATGGTTTACTGCTCCCGAAAATAATATTGTGTTCTCCGGTTTGTCAGGATATTTGCCTGTGCAAAAAAAAGCTCTCGATTATGACTTGATAATGAAAACGCTAAGTGAAAATGATATTACGGTTGACTCAGTTACAGATGCCACTATAGAAACAGTCCTTGCCGAAATTAAAAACGGTGCAATGTACACAAGTAAAGCATTTGCAGGTGCGACCGAAGCCCGTTCTATTTTAGACAATAGCCTTCCGAATAAAGCCGTTGCCGACAGACAAACTGTTATTGAGTTATTATCACAGGGAAAAACACTTGACGAAGCTGTTGCTGAATTTAATACAGATGAAAATTTTAATACATGGCTTGATGATATGTCGCAACAGTTGCAAGCGGCAATAGAATAAATTCATGCCCTCCTTGAAAAAGGAGGGTTTTAATTTATTATTTGTATAATAAAAGGTTTTTCAATAGTTATTGTGTATTTTTCAGAATTTAATTCGTTTAAATTCCGTAGTGCAGATGTTATAAAAACATATTTAGTAGTTAATTGTATGTTTACAATTTGCTTTTGCCTATTATTTAAATCGGTAGTATTTGAAAATACAAAATCGGCAGTTATTTCTGCAAAACGTTCAGAATCGGAATGGAATTTTAAAGTATTACCTGACTTGAAACTCTGAGTAATATTCAAAGTTTCTGAAAATATTTCCGAAAAACATTTAATAAAATCTTCTTGCTTTACAATAGCATTTAGGTTCGCTGCAGATGTTATGTCTGCCGCATTAACGGCGGCAGTCCTGCACGAGTTTAGAACAGAAAAATTTAACACTAATTTTACTTTAAGGACATTAAAAAACTCAATGAAAGGCTGTATAAAAATCAAGATAAGAATAGAGAATAATATAACTTTTGCAACACTTTTCAATTATGCAATCACCTTTTTACATTTACAAATCTTTATAGTATTTAGTGCCGGCAGTTGTTACAGAAAAAGATACATTATTAGGAATATTGAGTGATAAAGTTCTATTAGTATTACTCCATAATTTAAGGCTAAAAACATATACGGCACTTATTGTTACTCTAATTTTTTTTCCGCGTTGGCGGTATGGTTTACCATGCTCTCCTTCATAGGAATTATAAAAAGCCACGTCATCTAATCCGATAGCATTTTGCCCTTCCTCACCGATAACTTCGATTATTATATTTTCAGATTCTTTGTTGAATACAGGCATTGATTT
>JAISHX010000164.1 GCA_031262335.1 Clostridiales bacterium | reverse complement strand
AGAAATAGTTTCAGATGTGTAATTTAAACTAAGAGCAATTTTGTTAAAATCTCCGTTATATTCATTGTTTATACGGTTATCGAAATTTCCATATGAAATTGCGTCCAACGCTACTACTGCTTCCGTTATCGGCGCGGCAATAGTCGCCATTAATTTGTTCAAAGAGTGTATAATATCTTTCCAAACACCAAGATATGTGTCAGATTTAATTCTTGTTGTTAAATTACCGTTTCGACCTGAATCAACAAGAGTTTTAATGTCTGTGGCAATTGAATCAAAAGTTTGTTTTAACGATGACATTCCTGCATTTATATTACTTCTTTTGCCTTTATATTGTTTCATATCGTAAGAGAAGTCGCCTTCGGCAAGTTTTTCTATAGCAGAAAGCATATCATAAGTCAAATCTATATAAGATTTTATGCTTGTATTTGCGCTTATTGCAACTTCCGCATAGGCTCCTTTGTATTTTTCCGAGTCAATAAAGTATTCAAGGTCGCCCTCTTCATGTTTATCAGATAATATGTTTATTTCATTTGTAATGTCTGTAATTGTAGAGGTGAATTTTGTAAAACTATCCGCCAAAATGGCGATTTCGTCTTTGTGTTTTCTGCGGCGTACTTTTATCATATTTATATTAAGGTTGCCTTCAGCTATTTCAGATGCCGAATTTGCAAGACCTGCTATCGGTTTGCCTACATGTTGTTTTATATAATAATATATCAATATAAGGAACAATATAGCTACACAACCACCTATAGCACCGGTTATACTGGCAAATTTAATAACTTCAGATGTAATTGTTTTAAGCGAAACATCAGCGCCTACTATGCCGACAATATTATTGCTTGAATCAAATATAGGAGCATATCCTGTAATCGTTTTTTCGCCGTCATAAATGTAAATATCACTCACCATCGGTACTTTTTCGACAAGTGTTATCTCGACACCATCGTCGAAATCCTCTGAATTAGCTACTTCACCTAAATCATAAATTTCGCTCATATCGTCACTATCTATATAACCTTCAACTACATACCTGAAAATCCCTGACGGAGCAGTATCAATAGCATAAATATAGTTGAAACCTGTTTGCTGTTTTGTATTACTGAACATATTTAGAAGTTTCGTCCAATACTCATTTTTTTCCTGAGTCTCTATAAGATTTTTATATTCATCTCCGTCTATTGACACTGCAAGCGCGTTTGAAATATCCATAGCTTGTTTTGAAAAATCCTTTATACTGTCCATACGGTAAACATAAATTGTTACGCCGGTTATACAAATAATCATAATAATAAAGCTGCTCATAACTATAAGAGCCAGTTTTGTGCTGATTGATGACATTATTCTTTTCATTGCGTCCCCCTCTTTTCTTTTTATTTTTTTAAACCCCCATAATATAATATTGACATAAATTTAAAGCATTGTCAATAGCCTCGAAGAATATAAAAAATGCCGTTTTACACGGCATTTTTGATAATTTTTTACTTGTTTTTCAAATTAAACCACGCCTTAAGTCCCGGATATTGGGCAACTTCACCAAGCTCTTCTTCAATACGAAGAAGTTGGTTATATTTTGCAATACGGTCGGAACGGCAAGGTGCTCCGGTTTTGATTTGACCTGCATTTGCTGCAACAACTATATCTGCAATTGTGGAATCTTCGGTTTCGCCGGAACGGTGTGATACAACAGCAGTCATATTGTTTTTGTTTGCAAGCGCAATTGCGTCAAAAGTTTCCGTAAGAGTACCGATTTGATTTACTTTTATCAAAATAGAGTTTGCAGCACCAAGGTCTATGCCTTTTTGAAGTCGGGTAGTATTTGTAACGAATAAATCATCTCCGACAAGTTGCACTTTTTTGCCGATTCTTTCGGTAAGAAGCTTCCAGCCTTCCCAATCTTCTTCAGCAAGTCCATCTTCAATCGAAATAAACGGATATTTGTTTACAAGATTCTCCCACAAGTCTACCATTTCTTCAGAAGTGCGGAAAATCTCTTCACCTTTCATTTTGCTTTCGCCTTCAAAATAGTACATGCCAGGTTTACCTTTTTTCTCTGCATCGTTATAAAGCTCGGTTGCGGCAGGGTCCATGGCAATACGAATATCTTTGCCCGGCTCGTAACCTGCTTTTTTAACAGCTTCCATAATTACATCAAGAACATCATCCGCAGTTGCAAGGTCGGGAGCAAAACCACCTTCATCACCAACAGCTGTACCAAGTCCTTTTTCTTTAAGAACTTTTTTAAGTGTATGATATACTTCGGAACATATTCTCAAAGCTTCTCTGAATGAAGATGCGCCAACAGGCATAATCATAAATTCTTGGAAGTCGACAGTATTGTCAGCGTGCTTGCCGCCATTCAATATATTCATCATCGGAACCGGAAGAGTCTTTGCATTGAATCCCCCAAGATATTGGTAAAGAGGTATATTAAGTGCTTCGGCAGCAACACGGGCAACAGCCATTGAAACACCAAGAATAGCATTTGCACCAAATTTAGCCTTATTCGGTGTGCCGTCAAGCTCAATCATGGTTTTGTCTATTAATGCTTGGTCAAGAGCATTTAAGCCGATAATTTTATCCGCAATTTTATCATTGACGTTTGAAACGGCAGTCTGAACACCAAGCCCTTTATAGCGGTTATCTTTATCGCGCAGTTCTACTGCCTCAAATGCGCCGGTTGACGCGCCGGACGGAACTGCCGCTCTGCCAAGATACTGTGTGCCGTCATTTTCGGCAATAACTTCAACCTCAACAGTAGGATTGCCGCGTGAGTCAAGGATTTCCCTTGCCAAAACGTCCACAATTTCGATGTAGCCTTTCATAGTAAAAAGCCCCTTTCATGTAAAAAATTAAAATTCTTGACCGCCCTTTTGGCTGCCAATTATTACACCACTTTTTATTATACTACCAACCCTTTATTTAGTCAATATAAATAAAATCATAAAACACGACAAA
>JAISHX010000162.1 GCA_031262335.1 Clostridiales bacterium | reverse complement strand
GATATGTACATTGCCCTTGATGAAGTAGTTGATATTCTGGAGCGGCAAATGGTCAAATACAGAAAGCGTATAAAAGAAAAGGCACGCCGTGATGTCAGTTTTAAGGAAGAGCTGAGGCTTGTTCCGGACGGTTATGATATACCCGCCGAAAGTGATGACGGGGAAATCATTATAGACAAAACAAAAAAATTCGCAATGAAACCAATCGACGCAGAAGAAGCAGTTGTTGAGATGGAAATGTTAAATCATACTTTTTATGTGTTCCGCAACCGCGAAACAGACGAAGTAAATGTCGTTTATAAGCGTAAAAACGGCACTTACGGCATTATTGAGCCGGAAAATTAAACATGACTTACGTTTTTGCAACAAAAAACAAAGGCAAATTAAAGGAAATAAAAGAAATTATTAAAGGCATAAATATAATTTCAATGGAAGATGCAGGATGCGATATTGAAATAGAAGAAACAGGCGCAACTTTTTCCGAAAATGCTTTGATTAAAGCGCGTGCTGTATGTGAATATACAGGATTGCCGGCATTGTCTGACGATTCCGGACTTTGTATAGATTTTCTTTCCGGTGCGCCGGGTGTTCTCTCAGCACGCTTTTTGGGTGAACACACACCTTACTCCGAAAAAAACGCACATATTCTTGAGTTGTTAAAAGACGTAAAAACAGAACACCGCAAGGCACAGTTTGTTTGTGCTGTCGCATATGCTGCTCCGAACGGTGAAAGTGCTGCATTTGAAGGTGTTGTCGAAGGAATCATTGCCGAAAAACCGGAAGGAGAAGGCGGTTTTGGATATGACCCGATTTTCTATGTACCGGAATATCGTATGACAACAGCACAAATGGCGCTTGAACTTAAAAACGAAATAAGCCACAGAGGCAAAGCGCTTAGAAAAATGTACGAATATATTATAAAGTCCTTTTAACTTAAATTACTATGTCACACAAAAAAGACCTTGTGTATCTTTGAGGTCTTTTTTGTTATAGTGAGTTAGTTTACAAGTTTAAAAATTGTTACTTGCAAACGGGTGGAAAATATGGTATAATAAATCCATGAGTTATTATGTAAAATTTTGCCAAAGAGCCTTGTGCTATATTAGCGAAGGAAATAGTTTCCGAGGCAGTCTACGCTTATTCCTCGAATTGTCAAAATCAGAATTTAATGGCTTGTAAAATCAAGGATTAGATGCTGAAATGGCATTTATCGGATAAATTTTTATGAAAAAGAGGTTTTATTATGAAACGTGTATTAGTAACAGGTGGAGCAGGTTTTATCGGCTCTCATGTATCCGAAGCTTTCCATAGCAACGGATACGATGTATCAATTATTGACAATCTTAGTTCGGGCGTTATAGATAATATATCTTCCTTAATCGGCAATGAGAACTTTCGCTTTTTTCAGGTGGATATTCGAGAATTTTCTGAATTGGAGAAAATATTTGCAGAGGTTAAGCCTGATATTGTTTGTCATCATGCAGCCCAAAAATCCGTTCCCTATTCGGTAGAGAATCCGCTTTATGATGCTCAGGAAAATATCATCGGACTTTTAAATATCCTTTCGTTAGTTGGCAAATATAAAGTGAAGAATGTATTATATGTATCTTCTGGCGGAGTCTTATCCAAACCAATTACTGGAAATGAAAAATCAAGAGAGTCAGATTTTCCTCAATTAGAATCTCCTTACGCGATAACGAAATTTTCAGGCGAAAACTATGTAAAAGTTTACTCAAATGAATACGGCTATAGTTTTTCTATTTTACGTTATGCAAATGTGTATGGTCCGAGGCAAATACCAGATGGTGAATGTGGAGTTATCCCTATTTTCGTTAACAACATTTTAAACAATTCTCCTTCTGTTTTAATGACATATTCTGATATGCCGAGAGGCTGCACTCGCGATTATGTTTATATCTCTGACATTGTTTCCGCAAATCTTCTGCTTGCCGAAAAACCTGTCAATTGTGCTGTTAATATAGGTTCTGGAAAAGAGGAGGCCATTCTTGATATATATGAGGCTATCCAAAAAGTTTTTGATTCTAATCTCCCGATATCTATAGTCGGTCCAAGAGCTGGAGATGTCAAAAGATCTGTCTTGGATTCTTCACTTATAAAAGGTTTAATTGGATGGACTCCTAAGATTGACATTCTTAAAGGATTGACACTTTTAAAAGAGAGTTACAATTAAATATGCTTAATGGTTTAAAGCCTATCGTATAAAAAACACGGACTATATTGATTTGCAAACAGAAATAAAACCTATCTAAATAGCAAAAAGCTTGAAGTTACTAAAAAACGTAAATTCAAGCTTTTTTCGTAACTCTTCTTGAAAAGTAGACCCCTTTCGAAACCTGTGAAGGTATGATATAATAACCTACAGGCACAACCTGCTATTTGTTCAGTAAAATTTCCGCTAATATGTCAGCAAGTGGTTCGGCGGCAGCAAACGCTTCTTCCATTGTGTTTGTTTGTGCGCCGACTTCAATCAAAAGCGAACGCGCTTTCATATTAAGGCTATAACGCCACGCATTAAGATAAATTCTCCTTGCAAACCCGGGATACAATTCATTGGCGGCAACTTGCGCCTTTAAAGACATTGCCAAATTTTCTTTTAGATACGGATTTTGGAGACTTGCAATCGGTGATAATATACCGTTTGTTTTTATTTTGGACAAGCCGTTTACAAACATAATAGGTGCTGCCGAGACGCCGTTTACTGTTGTAAGTAATTTATTTCCTTCGTCTATGCCGTCACGGTGAATATCAAGAACTACATCAACAGAAGGGTGAATTTCAAGTATTTTTAGAACAGCAGGCTCCATACGTTCGTATGCGCCTTCTGTAACACCGTACTTGCCGTTTACAACATCATATCTGTCAGCATTATGCAAAGACGAAATACCGTACTTTTCGGCAAGCACATGCGCAACACGTTCTCCGACACCAAAAACCCCGTCAAAAATATTATCAGGGTCGCTGTCAGCATATCCTTCATACATATGTGTGTGTATTATAAGCACTTTTGGTTCCCGCGTTTGCGGAATCGTAACATCAACAGCAAAAAGCTCCGGAAAATTAAAATCTTCATCAGTCATTGCCGTATCAGAATCGACTGTATAAAAGTTTTTCCGAATATATTCCGAATCGTTCATCCAGCCTGCAAAGAGCGGCGCAGAGGTTGTATGTATAGGTGTTGTTTCTTCTTCGGAACTTTCCGGCTGATATTTTATTTCCTCAAATCCGATTACTTCTCCGTCGGCAGTAACAACTGTTTCTATTTGCGATACAGATTCGTTGGCTGAAAGTATTTCTTCTGTTTTATCCGGAACAAAAACATTTATAATTTCAGATGCGGAATCAAAATCAGGAATATTTTGTTCGGCAGTCAAAGTTTCCGGCACTTTTTCGGTCACATGCGGGACATCTGCACTCAAAGCAGTCGTTTTACTGTTTGGCAAAGCCTCGTACAACATTAGTCCGGCAAAAATATTGTCGTTCCAAACAAAAACACCGGTCAAAATAATTACTGAAGCAATCATTCCCACCGATATTTTGGTTAAAATATTCGCAGTCTGTTTTTTCCGCATAACGCCGCTCCTTTGTTTACAGATTTAGTTACGGGTAAATTATATGTCTTCCTTGTCTAAATTATGAAAATCTATTCAAAACCAAAAACGTGGAAGTCGAATTAAACTGCAACCGCAGCAAAACAAAAACAGGCGAAACAATCCGCCTGTGAATAAAGGATATGGTGAGTTTTTCTATGCCGTTTTCCGCGTGCAGAAAAATTTTTATTGGGACGCAACTTTTTCCGAGCCTGAAAAGTATTGTTATAAGATTGTTATAAGAAGGGAGGTGAAACGATGACGGCGACGGAACCGAGACCTGTAACGGAAGGCATTGGGGACGTTATCCGCAGGCACGCCGATATGGTGTACAGGATTGCGTTTACATACACGAAAAATCGCGCAGACACGGACGATGTTTTTCAGGAAGTGTTCCTCAGGCTATGCCGCAAGGGCAATGTTTTTGGCGGCGACGAGCACATCAAGGCTTGGCTCATACGTGTGACAGTAAACGTCTGCAAGAGCTTTCTGACGAGTGCGTGGCGCACAAAAACCGCGGAAATGACGGACGACATTCCCGCTCTTGCCGAGGAATTCAAGGAGGTGTACGACGCAGTACACGCTCTCAATCCCAAGTATGGCATTCCTGTGTACCTTCACTACTTCGAGGGATACAATGTCGCGGAAATTGCCGGCGTGCTGTCGCTAAATGAGAATACTGTGAAATCACGGCTGCATCGCGCCCGCTCTATACTCAAAAAACGGCTGAAAGGAGATTACGCAGATGTTTAAGGACGAATACCGTGTAGTTTATGAACACATTAAGCCTGATGAAAGACTTATCACCGACACGATAAGAGCGGCACACGAAATATCCGAAGAAACAAAAATCACGAAAGTAGCAGAAATGAGGAGAATGTATATTATGAAAAAGAAAGTTGCCGGACGCAACAAAATGAATAGATTCTCAAAAATCGGTATCTCCGCAGCCGCAGCTTTCGCCACCGTCGTCTTATGTCTCAACGCGCTTCCGCCGCTTGCACGCGCCGCGGACAATGTGCCCGTACTCAGTACAATCGTAGACGCGCTGACATTCGGGAGGTTCTCGGGACAAGACGGACGCTCCGGCTATGATATCACCGTTCCGCAGATCTCGGGTCTGAGCGACACGGAGTTAGAAGACGCGCTTAACGAGCTGCTTCTCA
>JAISHX010000112.1 GCA_031262335.1 Clostridiales bacterium | reverse complement strand
CAGCCGAATTTGGAATCAGAAAAAATCCTGACAGCTTAAAAATCGCTCAGGCGTTTGCCGAACCCGCAATACGCGATGCAAAACACAGCGACCGTTTTCAGTTTGTAAGAAACGGCTATTTCTGCTTGGATTCAAAAGAGGGTACGAGCGATAACCTTATTTTCAACAGAATAGTTTCATTGAGAAGTTCATATAAACCGGAATAGTTTTCTTATAATTTTGTCTCCAAATGAAAATAATAACGATATTATAAAAGGGGGCAGTTTATGAAAATATTTTTAATAGTCCTTTCGTTCATTATGACATTCGGAGAACTTTCTGACAGCGTTGTGTTAGAAAAAATGCGCGGCTTTGCCGTGCCGGCAGTAACGATTAATGACGCGACACTTTATGACGGAATTGATAAAAGTGATAAACCGTGTGCTACTTTGCCGAAAGAATCTTATGTTGAGGTTTTTGAAGATTATTCATTGAAATGGTATCTGATTTCAGATGTTGTTACAGGAGTATCAGGTTGGGTTAAAGCAGAAGATTTACAGATTTTGAGTTTTCCTGAACTTAGAGATGACAAGATTACAAAGGAAGAGCTTGAACGTTATGCCGTTTTAATGGATTTTGACAGCAAAACGGACTTTCTTGTCGTTGTTGATACAAGCAGGCAGAAAGTCCATGTTTTCCGCCGAAAAAAAGAAAAATGGACTCTTGTAAAATCGTTTCCGTGTTCGACGGGTAAAAATATTTCTCCTACAATAAAAGGCAATTACCAGATGCAAGAAAGGGGAGAGTGGTTTTATTCTGACAGGCTTGGGAGCGGCGCACAATACTGGATTCGTTTCAGAGGGGCTTATTTGTTTCACTCTCGTGCTATGGACAAAAATAAAAATGTTTTGCCGGACGGAAATGAAATAGGAGAACGTGTTTCAAACGGCTGTGTTCGTTTATACGAGGATGATGCAAAGTGGCTTTATTTAAACACGCCCGATAAAACAGCTGTATTTATTAACTAAAATAGATTCTCAGAATGGGGGTAAAAATGCAACATTATTTTTCCGAAGCAGATACGGTAATATCTGAATTTTCTTCTTCTCATAATGGTTTGACAAAAAGTAATGCAGAAAAAGCTTTTGCTGAATACGGAGCAAACGTGCTTGAGAAAGCTAAGAAAAAAAGTACCGTTATTAAACTTTTGGAACAGCTTAAAGACCCGATGATTATTATTTTAATAATCGCGGGCGTCGTGTCAGGTTCTCTTGGTGAAATTCCGGATATGTGTATAATCCTTTTTGTTGTCGTTGTGAACGCTGTACTCGGAGTTTTTCAGGAAAACAAGGCAGAGGCAGCAATTGAGGCATTATCAAAAATGTCCGCGCAAAAAAGCAAGGTCAGGCGCGACGGCGTTGTTATGCAAATAAAAGCAGAAGATATTGTACCCGGCGACATTGTTATTCTTGAAGCCGGTGATTCTGTTCCCGCTGATATGAGATTGATTTCGTCCGCATCTCTGAAAATTGAGGAAGCGGCTCTTACAGGTGAATCTGTACCGGCGGAAAAACATCATGCCGCATTGTCGGACGGGGGAAAAGATATTCCTTTGGGCGACAGAATAAACATGGCGTATATGGGAACAAATGCTGTTTACGGACGCGGTGAAGGCGTTGTTACAGCAACAGGCATGAAAACAGAAATGGGCAAAATAGCCGCTGCTCTCAATAAAACAGAAGACGAAAAAACACCGCTGCAAATAAAACTTGCGTCTTTAAGCAAAGTATTAAGCATTGCCGTAATAGGTATTTGTGTGTTTATTTTTGCTTTTGGAATAGTGCGGCAAGGAGAGTTTACATTTAATGCCGCAATGGATATGTTCATGACGGCAATAAGCCTTGCTGTTGCGGCAATTCCGGAAGGACTTGTTGTTGTTGTAACCGTGCTGCTTTCAATAGGTGTGACAAAAATGTCAAAGCGCGGGGCAATTATACGCAAATTGACGGCTGTTGAAACACTTGGTTGCGCTCAAACAATTTGTTCGGACAAAACAGGAACTCTTACGCAAAACAAAATGACGGTTACGGCATTTTACGGTACACAAAACCTCGTAGCAAAAGCGGGTGCATTGTGCGGTGATGTTACACGCGGAGTTGGTGATAGTCTTAACGGCGAACCGACAGAGCTTGCAATAACAGAATACGCTCTTAAACTCGGCATTGATAAATGGCAAGAAGAAAAGAAAACGCCGCGTGTCGGCGAGGCACCGTTCGATTCAATAAGAAAAATGATGACAACTGTTCATAAAGGTTCTGACGGCACATTTGTACAATATACAAAAGGCGGTCTTGATGAGATTTTATCACATTGTTCTCACGCACTTGTTGACGGGGAAATTAAGCCGATTGACGACAAAATAAAAGCGGCGGCAGCGGCGGAAAACAAAAAAATGGCAGCAAATGCACTTCGTGTTTTGGGCGTTGCGCTGAAGAATTACAGTGAAGAACCTGAATATACAATAGAAAATCTTGAAAACAAAATGACGTTTCTTGGTTTTCTCGGAATGGTTGACCCTGCAAGACCTGAAGTTAAAGATGCCATTGCTCGCTGCAAAGGCGCGGGTATTCGTCCGATTATGATTACCGGCGACCACCGTGACACAGCCGTTGCGATTGCAAAAGAACTCGGAATACTGAGAAGTGGCGACAAAGCGGTTACCGGAGCGGAGCTTGCCGCAATGAATGATACCGAATTTGAAAAACAGCTTGAAAAAATATCTGTATATGCGCGTGTTCAGCCTGAACACAAAGCAAGAATCGTTAACGCATGGAAGCAACGCGGCAAAATTACCGCAATGACAGGCGACGGCGTTAACGACGCACCGGCTCTGAAGCATGCTGATATTGGCGTTGGAATGGGTATTACCGGAACAGACGTTACAAAGAATGTGGCAGATTTAGTTCTTGCGGACGATAATTTTGCGACAATTGTTTATGCCGTTGAAGAAGGCAGGAGAATTTACGAAAATATACGCAAAGCAATACAGTTCCTTCTTGCATCAAACATGAGCGAAGTTGTCGCCGTGTTCGTTGCAACAATGATTGGAATAAAGCACCTTTTGCTCCCGATTCATATTTTATGGATTAATCTTGTTACGGATATGACACCTGCAATGGCTCTTGGAATGGAAGACGCGGAGCCGGACTGCATGCAAAAACCGCCGCGTGAAGCAACCGAAGGAATATTTTCAAAAGGTCTTGGTTTTGGCGTAATATATCAAGGTTTGCTTATTGCCGCGCTTACTTTAGCCGCATTTTTTATCGGTAAACGTATTGATGACGCAACAGCCACAACAATGGCTTTCTTTACGCTTTCGACCAGCGAAGTTTTTCACTCGTTTAACTTGCGTTCACGCACTGCATCAATATTCAGTTCAAAAAAACTTAATAAGTATTTAATCGGTGCCGGACTACTTGGTCTTTTGCTTAATTTTGCCGTTGTTTATACTCCGGTTGTGCATGAAATATTTAAATTGGTTCCGTTATCACCGATAAACATGTTTTACGCTTTTGGGCTGTCCATTTCAGTTATTCCGATTGTTGAAATTGTCAAAGCGATTATGCGCATTACGCACAAAAAATAGAGCAAGGGCAATTTTTTAGCCCTTGTTTTTTTGCAAAAAACCATGTATAATCGAAACAAAGAAGGAGCGGATTATTTTGGAATACAAAGTTTTATTTTTGGATTGTGACGGAACTTTACTTTCTGACGACAAAACAATTTCACAAGAAAATAAAAAGGCAATACGTTATGCTATGGATAAAGATGTTAAAGTCGTTTTGTGTTCAGGACGTTCTTATGTTACACTTCGCCAGTTGGCAGAAGAAGTCGGAACTAATAAAAAAGGAAATATAGTTGTTGCTTTTAACGGAATGGAAATTTTTGATGCCGAAAACGGCAACGTACTTTTTCAGGAAAGATTAGACGGAGAACTGGCGGCATATATTTTGTCACAACTTAAAAAAGTTGCTTCTCCTGATATAGAAATTGTAGTTTATGAGGATATGACCACTATTGTATCAGAATATGACAACAAATATTTTAATAAATATAAAGAAGTTTCTCAGACAATAAAAAAAGTTGTTCCGGATTTGATTAAACATGTATCAGATTTAGGCAAGGTAGTCAAAATAATAATTATAGGCGACAATGAAAAACTTGTACATGTTATTAAGCATATCGAAGATTTAAAAGATAATAGAATCTCTTGTTTTTTTTCCGCACAAATTTTGGCTGAAATATTAAACTCTTCGTGCAGTAAAGCTACAGGAGTTGAGTTTGCGTCAAAGTATTTTAACATATCAAAAGAACATATAATTGCAGTCGGCGACCATGGAAATGATGTTTCAATGATTAAAACGGCAGGATTGGGTATTGCAACAGCAAATGCGGTTGAATCGGCTAAAAATGCCGCTGATTTTGTAACTCGGCGCGACAATAACAATTCTGCAATTGCGGAAGTTATTTATGAATTTATTTGAGAGGATAATATGATTTATACAAAAATTACAACCGGAATCAAAAATATTGATGATTCTCATTTTGTGCGTCGCAACGTGTTTATTGAAGAACAGAAAGTTCCTGAAGAGGTTGAATTTGACGGTTCTGATGCAAATGCGATAATTGTCGTAGCTTATGAGGACGGATTGCCTGTGTCAACAGCAAGAATTATTTTGGAAAAAGGTCTGATTGGAAGAGTAGCAACTTTAAAAGATAAACGCGGCAAAGGATACGGCGGACTGTGTGTACGCGTATTGTTAAGAAAAGCGTTTGATTATGGAATTACAGAACAATTCGTGCATGCGCAAATTAAATCCGTAAAATTCTATGAAAATCTCGGTTTCAAGACTTTTGGCGACATTTATTCCATTGCCGGAATTGAGCATATAAACATGAAGAGGACAGGAGATATAGGCGGGGAATGTTCATGACACCAAAAGAGCGTGAACGTGTGCTTTCTCTTTACGAATATGAAAAAGCTCTTTATTTTAAGGGATTAAATTTTGTAGCAGGGACAGACGAAGCAGGGCGTGGTCCGTTGGCAGGTCCTGTTTGTGCGGCGGCAGTTATTTTGCCTAAGTATGCGGAAATTGAATTTCTTAATGACTCAAAAAGAATTTCCGCAAACAGGCGTAAAGCTGTTTTTGAACAGATTATGCTGATTGCCGTTTCTATAGGTGTTTGCTTTATCAGTTCGGAGGAGATTGACAACATCGGAGTAGGGGAGGCGGTAAAAAAAGCAATGGCTTTTTCTGTATTAAAATTGAACATCCGCCCCGAGTTTTTACTTATAGACGGTAATATTCCTATTGTGTGTAATGCCCCTCAAAAGACAATAATAAGAGGCGACCAAAAAAGCGCGTCGATTGCGGCGGCAAGCATTGTTGCAAAAGTAATGCGCGATAATGTTATGTGCAAATATGCAGAAACATATCCTTTGTATGACTTTGACAAACATAAAGGATACGGCACTAAAAAACATATTGAGGCAATACGCACACACGGTATATGCCCGATTCACAGAAAAACCTTTTCTCCGTGCGGGGGTTACAATGGATGAAAAAGCGAAACGCCAAAAAGCAGTAGCGATAAAATATAATCCGTCAGAAACCGCACCTAAAGTTGTAGCAAAAGGACATGGTGTAATTGCCGAAAAAATAATTTCTAAAGCACAGCAATCGGACGTACCAGTCCATGAAGATGCCGCTCTTGTTGAGGAATTGGAACGTGTTGAACTTGGCGCAAATATTCCGCCGGAACTTTATGAAATTGTAGCGCAAATATTAGTTTTTATAAGCGATTTGGATAAATTGGAAAGTTATAAAAAAACAGGAGGCAACGGTGCTTTCAAACAATAAGAAAAAGGGCAATTTTGGAGAAACTGCTGCTTCGGGATTTTTAACCGCAAAAGGCTGGAATATAATAGAAAAAAATTATAAGCGCGGACGAGGAGAAATTGATATAATTGCTAAATCTCCTGATGGTTATGTGGTGTTTGTTGAAGTGAAATACAGGACAACTTTAAAATTTGGTATGCCGCGTGAGGCGGTAACAACTTTAAAGAAGAAAGCTGTTATAAATGCGGCTCTTCATTTTATTTCGGAACATGATTTGCAAGAGGATATGCGTTTTGATGTAATAGAAATTTTCGGTGAATCAAATTTAACAATAAATCATATAGAAAATGCGTTTGGATTGAATTGGTAGAGTTTGTATTATGTACATAAAAAAGAATATAAATGCCTACAAATAAAAGACAACACATTGTGCTGTTTTCTTTGGTTCGCCATATATATCCTTCATATATCCAGACAATAAAAAGCGCGAAACGAGATTCGAACTCGCGACCCTCGCCTTGGCAAGGCGATGCTCTACCACTGAGCCATTCGCGCAAAGGGCAAACCCTACTGAACAAAAAAGAGTATACCATAGGCTGTTATCTTTGTCAACG
>JAISHX010000063.1 GCA_031262335.1 Clostridiales bacterium | reverse complement strand
CAAAAGGGCGGTAAATCCGCCCTTTTTTGTATAATCTGTATTACATAACGCTGAAAAGCAGCTCGCTGTATGTCGGAATTGTCCAATGCTTTTTACTTACAAGACGCTCTAATTCGTCAACTGTTACGCGCAGTTCGCAAATATCATTAAATACTGTATTGCGATAGAATTTTGCAAGTTCGAGAGAATCCGCAATATCCTTTGTTTTAAGAACGCCGTCTTCAAGTTTTGTTAATTTTCTGTCAAGCGCCCCGCCAAGCTCCGCAAGCTGCGTTGCAAGCTTTTCTTCAAGTTCGGAGGATATTGCCAATTTTGATTTTCTTCCCAGCACTTCAAGAACGTCATTCTCATAACTTACAACAGCCGGAATAACAAGCTGTTTTACCATATCAATAAATGTAAGTGCTTCAATATGAATCGTCTTGCAGTAATTTTCAAGAAGAATTTCATACCTTGTGAGAATTTCAGTTTCGGTAAGAACACCGTGCTTTGTAAATACTTTAATGCTCTTTTCAGTAATAAACGCCGGAAGAGCGTCAACTGTTGTTTTAAGGTTTGAAAGCCCTCTGCTTTCTGCTTCCGTAACCCATTCGGCAGCGTAGTTGTTGCCGTTAAATATAATTCTTTTATGTTTTTTGATTGTGCTTATAATTATTTCTTTCAGTTCTTTTTTAAAATTATCCGTTTTTTCAAGTCTGTCCGCAAATTCTTCAAGAACATCACTAACTATCGTGTTAAGTACAAAGTTCGGTCCGGAAATTGAGAATGAACTTCCAACCATTCTAAACTCAAATTTATTACCGGTAAAAGCAAACGGCGATGTACGGTTACGGTCTGTTTTATCTTTCGGGAAATGCGGAAGCACTGTTGCGCCAACTTCCATAAGCTCGGTTTCTTTGCCTTTATACGGCGTATTGTTTTCGATAGATTCAAGAATTTCCGTCAATTCCTCACCAAGGAATATTGAAACAATTGCCGGAGGAGCCTCATTTGCGCCAAGACGGTGGTCATTTGCCGCAGACGCAACAGAAACACGTAACAAATCCTGATATTCGTCAACAGCTTTTATAACCGCAACAAGGAATAACAAAAACTGTGCGTTTTCATGAGGGGTTTCGCCCGGCTCAAGAAGGTTTGCGCCGTAATCAGTAGCAAGCGACCAGTTATTGTGTTTTCCGTTGCCGTTTATACCCGCAAACGGCTTTTCATGCAAAAGGCACGCAAGTCCGTGTTTGTTTGCAATTGTACGCATAAGTTCCATTGTAATCTGATTGTGGTCTGTAGCCGTGTTTGTTACAGAAAAAATCGGGGCAAGTTCATGCTGTGCGGGGGCAACTTCATTATGGCGGGTTTTTGCAAGAACGCCGAGTTTCCAAAGCTCCTCGTCAAGTTCTTTCATAAATGCCGAAACACGAGGTTTTATCGAACCAAAATAATGGTCCTCAAGCTCTTGTCCTTTTGGAGGACGTGCGCCAAAAAGAGTTCTGCCGCAGTAAATAAGGTCAGGACGCTTAAGAAACAGCTCTTTATCTATAAGGAAATACTCCTGTTCAGGTCCAACGGTTGTATTCACATGCTTTACTTTTTGGTTGCCGAAAAGTTTCAGGATTCTGATTGCCTGTTTGCTTATTACATCCATAGAGCGGAGAAGCGGAGTTTTTTTGTCAAGAATTTCACCGCCGTATGAACAAAACGCGGTCGGAATACATAAAACGCCGTCTTTTATAAACGCGTAAGAAGTCGGGTCCCAAGCCGTATACCCTCTTGCCTCAAATGTCGCCCTAAGACCTCCGGACGGAAAGCTTGATGCGTCCGGCTCCCCTTTGACAAGTTCCTTGCCGGAAAATTCCATAAGCACACACCCGTCTTTTGTCGGGGAAATAAAACTTTCATGCTTCTCGGCTGTAATACCTGTCATTGGCTGAAACCAATGCGTAAAATGCGTTGCTCCTTTTTCAATTGCCCATTCTTTCATTGCGTTTGCAACAGCGTTCGCGACATCAAGTTCAAGGTGTCTGCCCTCGTTTATTGTTTTTGAAAGAGCCTTATAAACGTCTTTGGGCAGTTTTGTCTGCATAACAGCATTATTAAAAACAAGACTCCCAAAAAGTTCAGGTACGTTCATTGTAAATCCTCCTTTAAAGTTAAAAAAAGACACTATGGGCAAAGCCCACAGCGCCTTTGCTGCATTGGGTAGCATTATAACATTCTTTGTAATCGCTTGTCAACAGGGAAAATTTATAATCGTGACTAAATCTCTTGTAAAAATTAGAATTAAGTGCTATAATATTTGGCGGAGGTTATCCACATGAATTTTACTGAGATTAGCAATATTTATTCATTTTTCAACGTTTATAATTATGAGGAGCAAACAATAGCGACAGTTTTTGTGGCTGTCTTTGCTGTTGTCCTTATATTGCGTATTTTTATTTTTATTGGTTATCAGTCACAAACTGTGGCTGTAAAGATTTTCGGCAAGTCGCTTTCAGGAAAAGAGGACTACAAAAAAATTAAACACCGTTTTGTAAGACATCTTTCCGCTAATTTTATTGCATCAGGTTCTTGCGGAACCCCTGACGCATATGCCGCGTCCGAAAATACGATACTTAAATTTAGATTTTTATTTTGGAATTATCGGAGCATGAGCAGGCTTGTTTCGGCATTGGAAAATGTCTTTCTTGTCAGCGGAGTTGTCCTTGCGTTTATAATGGAATCTTCAGTATTTTTTGGTATTCTCGGCGTCGGAGCTTTTGCGGCATCAAAATTGCTTGCCTCTTTTTTCGATTTTGATACCGCGTTGGAAAATCTGAAAGCAAATTGCGTATTTTATCTTCAACAGGAATTAGGCAAGTTTTTTATAAACGATTTATCCGGAATTGCGGCTTCCCTGAAAAACGAACTTTCAAACTGGGGTGCTATGTTTGACCGCGTTGCAAAAACTGTTCCCGACACAGAACGAATCGCGTCGCTTGGCGAGGCAATCGAAACATTGAAAGATATATCCAAATCAGCCAAAGCACAGCTCGATACTGTCGAATCTTCGCTTGCGCTTGCCGAAAAAAGCCGCGCCGCGCTTGAAGATTCATTACTTTCACATGAATCTATGCTTGCAGGTATAAATGAACAAATCGGTGTCACACTCGGCAAAATAATAGAGGACAGTCTGCAAAAATCTTACGCCGATATAGGCGAAGAAATACGGCTTCTTGCCGACAGGGTTGCATTGTCTAACACTGCTTTGGCAGAACAGTTTATGAACACCAAGAAACCCGTATACAACAATTATCATGAATCCGGAGTTGAAAATTTTGAAAACAACTGATATGTTTGAACACGGTTCGCCGATTATTAAATGTGTACCCGGTTCGCTTGAAATTGACGCACGCAACGCTCCGCACGGGTCGGTTACACTTTCAAATGCCGGCTCCGGAGAACTCATTGGAAGTATAACTTCAAAATCGCCTCGGCTTACACCGTCAGAACACTCATTTAAGGGCGTACGGTTTATTGCCGAATTTCATGCCGACACAACCGCTTTCAAAGAAGGAGAAACCGAAAACACGACCGTTGTTGTTACATCAAACGGCGGAGAAATTATTATTCCTGTGACTGTAACAGCGTCCGCGCCTGCTGTTTCGGTAAAAGACGGAAGGCAGATTTCTTCATTGAGGGAATTTGCCGATTATGCGCAGTCAGAACCTAACCTTGCGCGGCAGCTTTTTGTTAAATCTGATTTCAATGTGTGGCTTCTGAAACTTAATTATGAATATATGACTATTTACGAGCATTTTGCCGCAGACCCGATAAAAGAACGCGGACTTGACGGATTTCTGATTTTCAATAATCTGAAAACACGTTCTTTACTCGTTCCGCCGACTGAAAACAGAATAAAAATTGAAATTCCGCCGCGTTCAAAAGGAATTACGCAAGTAGCCTTGCAAATTCAGCGCGAGGGATTCGGCTATATTACCGCTACTGTTGAAAGTGACTCGTCTTGGCTTAATATATTTAAAACAAAAATTTCTTCACACGACTTCAACGAAGACGGAATTTGTAATGTTGATATTTTCGCCGACAGCGCAAAATTTTCCGCCAGACGTGCCGAGTCAAAAATTACCGTTACGCAGGAAAGCGGCAAAAGTTTTTTGTACTCGGTAACGGCACACAAA
>JAISHX010000179.1 GCA_031262335.1 Clostridiales bacterium | reverse complement strand
TAAATGTTACAAAAGCAATGGGTATAAATGTAGCTTTTAATATAGAAAAAAAAGACGACAAAAAAATTCTCATTGATATTACCGGCGACAGTCTTGGTGTTCTTATAGGCAAGCGCGGTCAAACTTTGGACGCGCTTCAATATCTTACAAGCCTTGCCGTAAATCGCGGCGACGGTTTTGTAAGTATTACGCTTGATACAGAAGATTACAGGAAACGCCGCAGAGAAACGCTCGAAAATTTGGCAAAAAATATTGCCGGAAAAGTTAAAACAACAAAAAAACGTGTCATTTTGGAGCCTATGAGTGCGTACGAACGTCGAATTATACATTATGCTCTTCAAAACGACAAATTTGTTATTACTCACAGCGAAGGTTTGGAGCCGTTCCGCAATGTTGTAATCAGTCCGAAAAAAGACAAACCGTCCGCACCCGAAAAACCGGAACGAGATAAAAAATATCAAAGTAAAAACTCCGGAGCAAAACAGCCTCCAAAAGACGGCGGGCATACATCACGGTACGGTTCGCACAAAAGCAAATCAGAGAAAGAAGTACAAGTCTGACATAATCATATATATCAAGAAAAACCTTGAATGTAATTTGTTCAAGGTTTTTCTTTTTTCACTTTGGTTTATTATTTTTATATTGAGCATAAGAAAACAACCGTCACCGAAAATGGGAGCGGCTGTTTTGCTTGTTATTCTGAATATTCGCTGAGGTTATCCCAATCAACCGCTTCATCCGGTAAATAATCGGACGGAGAAGCGATGGCAGTCCGCAGACATTCCTCTTCATCAGGAAGCGGAATATTGTCGGGTATCAGCTTAGAAAGCATATGAAAGACAAATGATATTTCCGAATTGTCTACAACATCAATCATTTTGTGCAGGTTTTCCCTTGTAGGTGACATATAGTCACGTCTCCTTATTCTTTATATGCGCTCCCACGAGAGAGAACGCCGTCAATGTATGTATATATCGCCGTTTATGAAGCGATAAATGACCCGATAACCGACAATGCGAAGTCGATATGCGTATTGTTGCCCTTGAAGCTTCTTTATATCCCCCGTATCGGGCAGACCGTCAACCGCTTCCCGAATTTGCTCGCGCCTTGAAGTGGATAATTTAGCCATATGTTTCAAGGCTTGCTTATGCCAATGAACTATTTATTTTGCTTCCCCTCTGTCAATTGCTTCCGCATATAAAAATACAATTAACATTATAGCAAAATCTGACGGGAAATACAACACGGAAATAAATTTTCAATAAATCGTGAAAATGGCAAATTAAATCTGTCCACCCCAAGTATTCTGACACTTCGCTTTGGTAATTTTTTAAACCAACTTACTATATTTGTGCAAATTATATAAATGATAAGGAAAATATTTTTGTGGAAAGTTGACAATAAAAATTTTCTTTTGTATAATTAAATTATACAGAAGTAACAAAAAATAGCGGCAACAAAAGGGGAGGGAAATTGAAGTGAGAAAGAGAGTGATAGCTTTTTTAGTTGTTTTTGCTTTAATAATAACAACTGCAATAACACCCACGATAGCACCGGTTACAGCTTTTGCTGCAGGTGAAAATGTATATACAATTTACTATTTTCGCCCTGATTCAGTTTATACAAATTGGAAACTTTGGGTATTCAATTCAACAGACGAGCAAAACGGCTATTGGGTAGCTCCGGACGCGGTTTCGGACGTGGATGGCTGGCAAAAATACACAATAGTGCGTAGTGCGTCAGAGCCTTTGCCGGCGGCAGTTTTAGGTTATAATAACTGGGCAAACGAGGAAGGCTGGAAAAACGAGGAAGAACGGGAAGGCAATAATCGGATTGTATTTACCGAAAGCAATACGATTTATGTTGTTTCCGGAACGCCGAATGTTTCTTCAAAAGACGGAAGAAGACCGCCGCAAAAGTTTACTTCGTTGGAGGAAGCAAGAAAAGACTATACTTTGTACTATTATCGTGAGGACGGAAACTATACAAACTGGAATTTGTATGTATACGGAACAGGTTTGATAATAGGCAAAGCAGATAAGAAGAATGTTTCAAATGAAATCGGCTGGGCGCAATTTGATTTTCATACCTACGGTTATCCCGACAGTTTAGTTGGAATATTGCGCTACAGTACAGCTGCAAATGAGTGGACGGCGCGTGAAGGAAACGAGAAAGCAACGCCGCGTACAGACGCTATCGCGCTTGGAAGTGAAGGCGGCAAAATATATGTTGTTTCCGCAAATCCTGATTTGAATAATCCAAGCGGCACAACAAACTCGGCACCTTCGGCGACAGCAACAAAACCTGCGGGAGTGGGACCGACAAATCCACCGACCGAAGCACCGACAGTAAAACCAACGACAAAACCGACTACTGCACCTACAACCGCTCCGACAATAAAACCAACAACTCCAACGACTGCTCCGACAACAAAACCGACAACTCCGCCTACTGCGGCTCCGCAAGGTGATTTTACTTATAATATATACTATTATAGGCATGGAGGAGATTACGATAACTGGAACGCATGGATTTTCGGCGGAACATTTGAAGACCAACAAGCAGGCAGTGCAAGCACTTTCTTCACAACAACAGCGACCGTAAATAACAAATCGTGGAGAAAAATAACGTTCACACTTGAGAATAATCCTTCTATTCAGTTTTTGTTGCGCAAAAAGAGCGGCGATGATGATTGGGCGGAACGTGACATCAATGTAAACAGAAGAATTTCGATTCCTCAAGGGCAAACTTCAGGCGATTTCTATGTCATTCAATCATACGAAGAAGTCTGGACAGACTCAAATGACCTTCCGCAAAATTTAAGAAAAATAAAATCTGCAATTATGGATTGGAACACGATAGATTATAATATTACATTTTCGGTAACAGACAGAGCAGCTGGTACAGTTACAAGCAATTTTCAACTGTGGGACGAAACAGCCGGTGAAAAAGTCGCCGGAACTGTATATGGTTGGGATGATAGTTTAACTACTTTCAGCTATGTTATTCCTGATGCAACAAATATAATGCCTAATCACAGTTATGTCATGAAATACAGCGTTGACGGCGTTTATACGCAAGAGAATGTAACAATGAAAAGCGTTCTGAATAAATTTGCATATTCA
>JAISHX010000172.1 GCA_031262335.1 Clostridiales bacterium | reverse complement strand
TCCCGCTCTTGAATCTGCGCCAAAATTTTATCAAAATCAGCATCTTTACCTAATGAGGTCAACTCCCCTACCCTTCTTTTGGCACGGACTTCCGCATCGGCATCCATATAAATTTTAATATCCGCATCGGGCATAATATTTGTGCCTATGTCGCGACCGTCCATTACAACGCCGCCTTTTTTAGCAATAAATTTTTGCTCATCAAGCAACGCATCGCGAACTTCTTCGTACACAGCAATTTTTGACGCTGCCGAACCAATTTCCGCAGAACGCAAAAGGTCGGTTACATCATCACCGTTAAGGAACGTTCTGCCGTTTTCAACAGAGATTTTCAATTTTTCTTTTAACGCACAAACTGCCGTTTCATCTTCCGGATTTACTCCGGTTTTTGTAACAAAAAGCGCGTAAGCACGGTAAAGCGCACCTGTATCAACATAAGACAAGCTTAATTTTGATGCCGCAAGTTTTGCTACCGTAGATTTTCCTGACCCAATCGTACCGTCAATAGCTATTTTCAGTTTTTCAGCAAAATCCGGACGCAATATTTTTGCTTTTCCCAAGTATGAATGTAAAACTTCACGCTGTTTTATATTTGCCTCAAAATTGACCAAAACGCGTATACATTTTGCCAACGAACCCTTAACGTCCATTTCCTGTACACAAAAAAGGGCGGCTTCGGTAAGTCCTGCATTACGCGCCGCAACAGCCGGATAAGCCGTATTCAAATCTTTTGTACACGAAAAAATTATTGATGAAACGCTCTCTCTTTTAATTTTATTTCTTTCAAAAATATCACTCAACAGAACAGTTGTTTGTTCCCAAATCGACTCCGCTGTATTTTCGGCAGTAATTGCTCCTCTTGCAGACGGCATTTTTGCAACCTCCTTCTTTTTACAATCAGGACAACGCAGCCGCTTTTCCCGCCGCATATCCTGTTGAAAACGCGCATTGCAGATTATATCCTCCCGTCAGCGCGTCAATATCAATAACTTCTCCGGCAAAAAACAACCCTTTTACTATTTTTGACTCCATTGTTTTCGGGTTTACTTCTTTTACACAAACCCCTCCGGCAGTAACAACAGCCTCATTAAATCCGCCCGTACCTGTCACGGTAAGCGTAAAATTTTGCAACGTTTCCGCTAATTTTCCGCGTTCCGCTTTGGTAACTTCGGCTGCTTTTTTTTCGGGCGGAATTTCTGATTTTATGATAACGTCGCGAATCAGTTTTTTGGGGAGGAGGTTTTCAAGCGCGTTTGAAAGATTTTTATTTTTATGCGAATCAAAATCTCTTAAAATTCTTTTATCTAAAACTTCGGTTGATAACGCCGGTTTTAGATTTATCTTCAAAATATAATTGCCGTAATTCCCGCAGGAAACAATACGACTAATCGGCAAAATACAAGGGCCGGAAACTCCGTCATGCGTAAAAAGCATTTCACCAAATTCACTTGACAAGACTTTTCCGTCTTTTAACAAGCTTACTTCTATATTTTTGAGGGAAAGCCCTTCCAAATCAAGTTTTTCCGAAATTTTAAGAGAAACTAACGACGGGCATGGTTTTATTATTGTATGCCCGAATTTTTCCGCAAAAACATATCCTGCACCGTTTGAGCCTGTTGACGGATAACTTAAACCACCTGTTGCAATTATCACTGCGTCAGAACAAAATTCACCGCGCAAAGTTTTGACTGTAAACCCGTCATTATTTTTTTCAATATCCAAGACATTGGATTCAAAAACTACTTTAACACCGCAACAAAGTATCCTTTTCATTAAAACAGCGGTAACATCACTTGCTTTATCAGAGGAAGGAAATACGCGCCGCCCTCTTTCTGTTTTAACTTCCAATCCCAGTTTTTTGAATAATACTATTGTATCTTTTGGAGTCAACAAATTTAACGAACTCATCAAAAACTTAGGGTTAGCGACGACATGACTTAAAAATTCTTCAGGGTCACAATCATTTGTTAGGTTGCATCTCCCTTTACCCGTTATATATATTTTTTTGCCTGCTTTTTCATTTTTTTCAAGAACAATAACTTCTGTGGCTTCCGGAGCTACATTAACTGCTGAAAGCGCGGCAAAAAGACCCGCTGCCCCGCCTCCGATTATAATTATTTTTTTCATTCAATATGACCTTTCAACGATTCGTGTGCTGTTTTAAGACTTTCAATAATTTTGATTTTTTGCGGACATTTTGATTCACACGCGCCGCACTCAACACACTTTTCGGCGTCGGAACCGGATGCAACATTAAACCAGTATTCCCTTTTTGCCTGTCCAAATGCACCGAACATCATGCCGTCGTTGTATTTGCGAAAAATATTCGGAATTGCGACTTTTTTCGGACACGGCAAACAATATTCGCATCCTGTACATGGAACAGTTACAAAAGATTCATATCGTGCTTTTGCTTCCGATAATATTTTCTTTTCTTGCTCCGTAAGTGAATTTACCGTGTTTTGCGGTTTACTGAAAATCTCAATATTTTGTTTTAACTGTTCGAGCGTTGACATTCCGCTAAGAATTGTGCTTATTTCCGGTTTATCAAGCAAATATTTAAATGCCCATTCAACGGGCAATCTTTCCGAATCATATGAATTATACAGTTCCTTAACTCTTTCCGGTGCGTGAGCAAGTCCGCCGCCCCTTAAAGGCTCCATAATAACAACAGCGCAGCCTTTTTTGCCGGCAAGTTGGACACCTTCAAGAGTTGCTTCGTTTTCAAGGTCAAGCATATTGTGCTGAACCTGACACATGTCCCAGTCGAAGTCAGAAAAAACACGGGCAAAGTCTGTATAATTTCCGTGAAAAGAGAACGCTATTGATTTAATAAGTCCTTCTTCTCTGAATTTTTGCCACTCTTCAATTGCACCCAAAGCTTTAAAACTATCCCATGTATTTCCGTCAACGGCGTGCATTAAATAAACGTCAATATAATCCGTTCGCAGTTTTGTAAGTGCCGATTCAAGATTTTTCCTGATATTTTCACGCTTTCCGCCCATTGCGCCAAGCGGCTGTTTTGTTGCAATTTTCACTCTTTTCCGTCTGCCGCCATAAGAAAGTGCCTCACCGAGAACGGATTCGCTCATTTTGCTGTGATACCCATACGCAGTATCAAAATAATTTATGCCGTTATCGGCGGCATATTGAATAATTTCTATTGCTTTATCCAAATCAACTTGTGCTGTAGGCATTTTTGTTTTTTCATCAACAACCTGAGGCAATCTCATGCACCCAAGTCCCAATGCCGAAACTTCATAGCCGCAATTACCGAATTTCCTGTAATTCATTTTATACTTTCGCCTCCTAAAGATAAAGCCTTTAGAGATAAGACCTTGGGGGATTTCATACCCCAAGGTCTTATCTTTTCAGTTTTTCCTCAAAATTTCGGAAGTTTTTTGAAACCTTCCTCAAGTTCTTCATCTGTCGGAATGTGGTCGGTCATTGAGCCGGAGCGAAAATCGTTGTAAGCGCGTAAGTCAAAATAGCCTGTGCCTGTCAAACCAAAGACGATTGTTTTCGCTTCGCCTGTTTCTTTGCATTTTTTTGCCTCTTCAATCGCCCCGTAAATTGCGTGCGCGGATTCCGGCGCAGGAAGAATTGTTTCAGCACGAGCAAAAATAGCTGCTGCTTCAAAAACTTTTGTCTGTTCAACAGAGATAGCTTCCATATACCCGTCATGATATAATTGTGAAAGTATCGGACTCATGCCGTGGTATCTAAGTCCGCCTGCATGGTTTGCTGAAGGCTTAAACTCACATCCGAGCGTATACATTTTTGCGAGCGGAGTAATTTTTCCTGTGTCGGCAAAATCATAGGCAAATTTTCCTCTTGTAAGAGAAGGACAAGATGCCGGCTCAACAGCGACAATGCGTACATCGGACTTCCCTTGCAGTTTATCACGCATAAACGGAGCAATCAACCCGCCGAGATTAGAGCCGCCGCCCGCGCAACCTATTATTATATCAGGCTTTTCACCTAAAATATTCATAGCCTCATAAGTTTCAAGACCGATTACGGACTGGTGCAAAACTACCTGATTAAGCACAGAACCCAAAACATACTTGCAATTATCGGTCGTTACAGCTACTTCGACAGCTTCACTTATAGCACAGCCGAGAGAGCCGTGTGTGTTTGGGTCAGCGGCAAGAATTGCTCTGCCGGCATTTGTTGTATTTGAAGGACTTGGAATAATATTTGCGCCGAAAGTTTCTATAATAGATTTTCTGTCCGGCTTTTGGTTATACGACACTTTAACCATGTAAACATCGAGGTTAATTCCAAAATAGCTACATGCAATTGCAAGCGCTGTTCCCCATTGTCCTGCTCCTGTTTCTGTAGTAAGGCGGGTAATTCCTTCTTTTTTAGCGTAATATGCTTGCGCAACAGCAGAATTAAGCTTATGAGAGCCGCTTGTATTATTCCCTTCAAATTTATAATAAATTTTTGCGGGAGTTTCGAGCACACGTTCAAGGTCATAAGCGCGGCTCAACGGAGAAGGACGATACACCTTATAAATTTCAAGAATTTCTTCAGGAATGTCAAAGTATGCTGTAGTATCGTCCATTTCTTCTTTTGCGGCGGTTTTACAGAAAATAGGATAAAGCTCTTCCTCTTTTAAAGGTTTGTGAGTCGCCGGATTCAAAAGCGGTGCAGGCTTATTCTTCATATCTGTACGCAAAGAATACCATTGCTTTGGAAGTTGTTCTTCCGTAAGATAAAGCCTATGGGGAATTTTTTTCATTAAATCCACACTTTCATATTTTTTAGTCTTTGAACAAATTCATTGCTTTTTGTACAACGTTTTCAACAGTAAATCCCATTTCATCAAAAACTTGAGGGGCGGGGGCAGACATTCCGAAATGGTCAATGCTTAAAATTGCACCGTCCATACCGATATATTTGTGCCAGCCCAATTCCGAAGCCGCCTCAACAGCAAGCCTTTTAGTGCAAGCCGCAGGCAAAACGCTTTCTTTATATTCCGGAGTTTGCTCTTCAAAAACTTCCCATGAAGGAAAACTCACAACACTTGCGTCAATTCCGCGTTCCGCTAAAACATCTTTTGCCTTGTAAATAAGCTCTACTTCAGAACCTGACGCCATTAAAATCACGTCGGGAATCTCTTTATCGGAACGCCGTAAAACATACGCACCTTTTAAAGCACCTTTGCCTGTTTCCTGAAGAAGGGGCAAGTTTTGGCGTGAAAGCACAATCGCCGTCGGACTTTTTTTCCTTGTAACGGCAAGATACCACGCTGCCGCCGTTTCGTGCGTATCGCACGGGCGAATTACTGTAAAATTCGGAATCGCTCTTAATGCGGACAACTGTTCAATAGGTTGGTGCGTAGGTCCGTCCTCGCCAACTCCGATTGAATCATGCGTCATAATAAATATAACGCGCAAGCTCATCATTGCCGAAAGCCTCATTGCAGGCTTCATATAATCGCTGAACACAAAGAATCCCGCCGCATAAGGAATAACCCCGCCATGTACCGCCATACCGTTTGCAATTGCCGTCATTGCGTGTTCGCGTATACCAAAATGAAGATTCGCACCTGTAGGAGTTTCTTTTGAGTAATCTCCTCGCCCTTTCATCAAAGTTTTTGTTGAAGGCGCCAAATCCGCCGCACCGCCGAACAAATTCGGCAAAAACTTACATAATCTGTTTAATACTTGTTCGGAAGAAACTCTTGTCGCAATATCGCCTGTATAATTCCAAAATGCGTCATCGTCAAGCTGTTCTGTCGGAATATCCCCTGACAGCCATTTTTCAAGTGTTTTCGCTTCTTCCGGATATTCGGCTTTATATTCGGCAAAAAGAGTTTTCCAGTTTTGTTCGGCGGTATCCGCCGACTTCTGCCATTCGGCAAT
>JAISHX010000149.1 GCA_031262335.1 Clostridiales bacterium | reverse complement strand
GCGAGCGGCGAAGGGTAAAACGGACACAGCCATATTGTGTTTATTCCCAAATCGGCAAGGTAATCTAATTTTGATATTATCCCCCGAATATCTCCGCAACCATCGCCATTTGAATCCATAAAACTTTTGGGATATATTTGATAAACAATCGCGTCATGCCACCAGTATTTTTTCATTGCAAATTTACTCCCAAGACTACCGCCTCATAAGGCGCAAGTGTATTACTGTATGCAGCTCTGTTATAATTTGAAATTACAATTTCCGTAGAATCAAAATATTCCGGCAATGAAAATTCCTGCGTTTCTGACGTAAAATTACATATTACAAGCAGCTCACTATTTTTATATAATCGTTTATAAATATACAATTCTTCACTATTAGGCAAAAGTAACTCGTATTTTAATTCGGTAATAATTTCATATTTTTTTCTTAATCCAATAATTTTTTTATAGAAATTAAAGATTGAATTGCTGTCGTTTACTTGATTTTCCGCATTTATTTCAGTATAATTTTCATTTATTTTTATCCAAGGCGTGCCGTTTGTAAATCCGGCATTTTCTCCGGAAGTCCATTGCATTGGTGTGCGTGCATTGTCACGGCTTGAAAACGCAAGACGTTCAAGCATATCTTCTTGTGACATTATCCCTTTTCCGACTAATTCTTTATAGGCGTTAAGCGTTTCAATATCTCTGTAATCTTTAATATCATCAAATTTTGCGTTAGTCATGCCTAATTCTTCGCCTTGATAAATATACGGTGAACCTTGCATAAAGTGCAAACAAACTGCTAACATTTTCGCGGATTCAATACGATACTTGTCATCATTGCCGAACCTTGAGACAACACGCGGCTGGTCATGATTATTCCAATACAAGCTGTTCCATGCTTTTCCGTAAAGTTCTTCCTGCCACTTTGACAGAATTTTTTTAAGTTCTGTCAATTGCGGACGTTTTTTTGCCCACTTGCCTATTTTCTCACGGTCAAGACCCATATTGTCAAACTGAAAAACCATATTAAGTTCATTTGTGTCGAAACCGGCATAATACAATGCTTCCGGAATAGTTACACAAGCCGTTTCGCCAACGGTAATAATGTCATATTTGCTCAGCACATTTTTATTCATTTCGCGCAAATATTCGTGAACATGACGTCCGTTTGCTATATGGTCGGCGACATGCGAATATCTGGAAGAATCAGGCACTCCGTCGCAAAACTTTTCCGGCTTTGAAATTAAGCTGATAACGTCCATTCGGAAGCCGTCAACACCTTTTTCGCACCAATAAGTCATCATGTCAAACACTTCTTTGCGAACACAAGGATTATCCCAATTAAGGTCGGGTTGTTTTGGTGCAAACGCATGAAAATAATATTGCTTGCGTTCAGGTGAATACTCCCATACAGAACCGCCAAAAAATGCTCCCCAATTATTTGTCGAATCACTCCAGAAGTAATAATCCGAATACTTTGGATTTTTATTTTTACTTTCAATAAACCATTTATGCTCGTCAGAAGTATGATTTACAACTAAATCCATCATTATTTTTAATCCGAGAGAATGTGCTGTTTCAAGCATTTTGTCAAAGTCAGCCATTGTTCCAAATTCTTCCATAATATCTTCATAATCAGAAATATCATAACCGTTATCCTCGTTCGGAGACTTGTAAACGGGCGAAAGCCAAATTACGTCAACCCCCAAATTTGATAAGTATGGAAGTTTTTCCGTTATTCCGACAAGGTCGCCAACTCCGTCGCCGTTTGAATCCTTGAAACTTCTTGGATAAATTTGATATATAACCGCTTTTTTAATCCAATCTTTCATTTAATAGCTCCTTCAACCATTCCTTTAATAATTTGTTTCTGTGCAAAAATAAACAAGATAATTATAGGTATCATCGCCAAAAATGCCGCCGAGAGAATTAAATCCCACTGCTTTACAAAAGAGCCAACGAACGATGTAACGGCAACAGGAAGAGTTTTAATATTTCCGCTTAATCCAAGCATTAGTGATGGAAGCAAATAGTCGTTCCAAATCCATATTCCGTTTAATATAAGGAGTGTTACATGCACAGGACGTAAAAGCGGAAAAATTATCCTGAAAAATGTTCCTTCTTTTGAACAGCCGTCAATTGCCGCCGCCTCTTCAAGTTCCAACGGAATACCTTTAACGAAGCCGTGTAAAACAAATATTGACATTGAACCTCCAAATCCAAGATAGGCAAAAACAAGTCCTCCGATACTTTGGAGAAATTTTATTCCTGTAAAATCTTGAATTGCTCTGTACGAAGAAAGCATCGGCAACATTACAACCTGAAAAGGAATTGTCATTGCCGCAATAAATCCCAAGAATATTATTGACGACCATTTTGTTTTGTTTCGGCAAAGAACCCATGCCGCCATTGACGAAAATATAATTAAAAGCACTAAAGATATGGATGTTACAAGAAATGACGTAAGAAAAGAAGTCCAATAGTTGAAATTTTGATTTTTAATTACACTTGAAAAATTTGTAAATAGTTGTGAAAAGTCAGACGGAAATGCAACAGGACTTGTAACGATTTCCGCACTTGATTTCGCAGAGTTCAAGACTACAAGCACAAAAGGCAACAATACAATTATTGCAATAAGCAACGAAACCATTGTTATAACAGTTCGGTTTAATTTTTTCATTATATTTCCACCTCGTTTCGTTTGCTTATCACTACTTGAGTTATGGATATTACCGCCAAAATAACAAAGAATAAAATAGCTTTTGTTTGAGCAATAGCATAATCATGTTTTGTTATTGCCGTTTTATATATATTTAGGGCAAGAAATTCCGTCGCATAGACAGCTCTGCCATCAATAACACGTTGAGGCGCGCCGTTTGTAAGCGCAATATTAAGGTCAAATTGTTTAAAAGAATTAACTAAAGTTAAAAATGTGCATACAGTAAATGTATTTGCTATCATCGGGATTTTTATCTTAAAAAGCTGCCGCCACCAACTTGCTCCGTCAATGCCTGATGCCTCAATAACGTCTTTAGGAATCGTTTGCAACCCTGTTATATAAATCATCATTATATAGCCTGAATATTGCCATGTGCTTACTATAAGTATTGCCACAAGGGCAAGATTTGCATTCGTAAGCATGCTTGGCGGAGCCGCAAGAATAAAAACTTTATTAAAAATAAATTGCCATACATACCCAAGAACAATACCGCCTATTAAATTTGGTATAAAAAACGCCGCACGACAAAACCCTGTAACTTTAGAATTTGAAGTGCATAATAATGCCAGTGCAAACGCAAAAAAATTAACTAATGCCATATTCACAACAGTAAACAGAAATGTTATCCCGAATGAATACAGGTAGTCAGGCTCTTTGAACATATTGATGTAATTTTCAAAGCCAACGAAATTTTCAAATTTTATACCGTCCCAATCGGTCGTAGAATAAAAAATACCCATAAGGAACGGAATAATAACGGTCACAGCAAACGTTCCCACCATGGGTATCAGAAACAAGACGTTTATTATTTTAATATGCCGCGCCTCGCTAACCGGAAGAAAGTAAAATCCGGCGGCAAGCCCGACTATACCTGCAATAAGTGCGTGTCCCCTGTAACTGAGCGTCATGCCTGCCGCATCGATAACTAAAGTTGTTATAATACATAACGCTGACAGTATAATAAGTATAACAGAAAAAGGTTTACCCCAACGCGCCTTAATCAAGTCATCGTCCTCCTTTCATTCATTAAAGCTTGGAGGCAGAAAGCCTCCAAGCTCAACTCGCTTTATTTACTGATTTTCGGCAACGTAATCCGTAACCGATGTCATAATCATAGATACAAATTGATCTCTTGTAATTTCGTCCTTTGCATAAAGTTCAAACACCGGAGCAAGTGAATTTTGTGAAATACTTGCCGGTAAAAAGCTCCAATCCCATGCGTAAGTCGGACCTGCCTGCATTCTTTTGAAAAGATTAGCGGAAACAGGCGTTGAAGGCGCATATTTGCTACTCTTGAAAGCGGAAATTGCACCCGCATCTTCAACAAACATTTTTCTGCCTTCGTCACTCATAAGAATATCATTAAGGAATGCAATTGATGCCGGAACATTTTTGCCATCTTTGAAAACTGCCCACCAAGACGGAGCGTCAGCGGTAACACCCGAGGTATCTTCCTCAAACATTGCGTAAGGCAAAATACCGCAGTCAAAAGTTGCGCCGTAAGTTGGCAAAGACGGGTCTATCCAGTTGCCTTGAGTAATAAACGCTGCTTTTCCTTGCGCAAACAAAGCAAGTTGGTCATCATATGTTCCCGAAAGAAGGACTGTCGGGTCTGCATACGAGCAAAGAAGTTTGAAATAATCAGCAAGATGCCCCAGTCTTTCGGCATCCATGTTGCCGCCCAAAAGGTCATTAAGCAATGTTTTGTCGGAAACATCAACGCCCATTGTCAGATAAGCCGAAAAAATATGGTTGCCCGTTGACCAGTACATCTGTCCTGATTCTGCCGCTACAGAAATAACAGATTGTAATCCTAATTCATCTTTCATAGCGTCAAGTTTTTCAAACGCCGCTCTTTGTTCGTTAATATTTACAAGAGTGTCAGGGTTAATATCAGCTTTTGCAAGTATATCCGCATTATAGACAAGCCCTATTCCCTCAACGGCATACGGTGCGCCAACAACACGTCCTTCACTATCAAGCATTTCTGCTTCGGTGTCCTGAACCCACGGCTCGTTGCTCAAATCATAGTACAAATCTCTGAACTGCGACAAATCCCCGGGAGTTGTAACAAAAATGTCAGGCATGTTGCCCGCCGCATTGTAATTTTTGATAGTGGCAGTAATATCAACACCGCCGCCAACAGATTCGATAATAACTTTCTGACCGGTTTTTTTCTCATAATTTGAGGCGTACTGCTGTAACTGTTCATCAATTTCAACTTTTCCGTTTAAAAGTCTGATTGGAGTGCTTGAATTAGTTGTTGTGGTTGTTGAAGTGTCTGCCGAATTCGACGTATTTGTCGTGGAAGATGTCCCGCTACTTGTGCTTGTATTAGCTTTTGTATTGTTTGATACTGCTGAACTTGAGCGTCCTGTTCCGCCGCCGCAAGCGGTAAGCGTGAGAGCGGATATTACAGCAAGAGCCGCCCCCTGAAATAATCTTTTTTTGTACAACATTTAAAAATCCCCCTTTTTTCTATTTGGTCTTATTTTCGACCTTTTACGCTCCATCGTAATCAAATATATTTTATCACATGCTCCAAAATTTTTCAAGAAAAATTCTTCAACGGAAACAAAATGTTTTTGTTGTTTGTTGTCGAATTTTTCGATTGAAAAAGTTGAGTGGTAATGTTATCATTGACAGAACGCATTGTTTTGCAAAACGCCGGAATTGTAATGACTTTTAATAAATATCAGAAATTTTTTGCATAATAACAAAGATGTTGACCTTATATTCCAATATTGCAACGGAAAATTTGTGGCGTATGCACAGCTTCGCCCAAATTAAACAGGCTCTAAGGAGGGTCGTATATGAGCGATTTTGAAGTAATTGTAAACAAATATGAAAAATTAGTATATACCGTATGCTATCGTATTACTGCAAACCATTCCGACGCACTTGACGCAACACAGGAAGTTTTTTTACAGGCTTACCGCCATATGGGCATTTGGGAAAATGACAAAGCACTGACAGGCTGGCTTTGCCGAGTTGCAAATAATAAAAGCATTGACTTAATCAGAAAAAGAAAACCCGAACTTTCTATTGATGAACAAAATGATGATGAAAGCCCGAACTTTCAATTTCAATCAGACGAACTCACTCCGGAACGTGCTTTGACGGAGGCAGAAACAAGAAAAGAACTTACAGAAGCAATAAATGCTCTTCCGCAAGAACAAAA
>JAISHX010000107.1 GCA_031262335.1 Clostridiales bacterium | reverse complement strand
TGTATATGCTTTATCAGGCTGACTGAAAAACAGCGGCGCGGACTCTTGCTCCATTCTTTGAAATTGCCGCACAAGATAAGCGTTAAGCCCTTCTTCGCCTGCTTTCATTTCCATATATTGTTTCATTGTCTTATCGGTAAGTTCTTTAAAATGGCGGGAAACAAAATCGGCAAGAAAACCTCCTACATCAAGTTTTTGCAGAGGCGCGGAGTTTAAATCACCAATTGCGCTATTTCTTCCTATTTCTTTATCAATAATCTGTAAAAATTCGTACAGCATTGATTTTAAGATTTCTGTCTGTTTTTGTTCATTTATTCCTTTTTGTGCAAGAGTATCGGTAACAAGTTCTACAATTTCGGGCAAGGTAAAAATATCCCATGAGTATTCTGTGTAATTCCCCTTTTTTTCTACATTGACTTTTGATTTAAACGCCTCAATATTATTTCTAAAAGTCTTGGACAACGCGTCTAACAGCGCATATGACGCATTGTATGAAGCCGAAACACGTTTTGCCAGAATTTGTTGCAACTCTTTATATACCCCAATAGCGGCATCACAAAGGAGCTGGTCTTTTTTGACATCATAAAAGCGTTTAATTGCGCCGGAATATTCTGTTACATGACTTCCGCGCATAAAGAAAATTGCGTTTTTGCCGTTTTTATAAGCTTCCGCCTTGCGCCGCGCCATCTCCTGCTCACGTTGCTGAAGGTTTGATTTTTCGGTCATTAGGCTATTTACATAGCCGTCAAGAAGAAAAATAAGTCCTGAATTTCCGTTCTGAATGAATGAGTTAAGATAATAAGGACCTTTTGTTTCATCAATAAACATTTCCTTTAATTTTGCGGAAAGCACTTCTTTTTTTGAAGAAATAACTTTCATTTGGACTTCGGCTGTTTTTTCGGCAACTTGATTAAGATAGTATTCAAGAGGTCTGTCGGCGTCATTTTCAAAAAGTTCCTCCCATTTTTTTTCCGAAAGTTTTGGTTGCCGAACGCCAAGCATGTTAAATTCTGTTTCAAGAGCGCTTTTAAGTTTATCGGGACTTATTCCGACTGTGGCGTCATTGCAGAAAGAGGACAAATCCTCTCCGATTTTTTCATCAAACGACTTGTTATAAATATCATTAAACCTTTTAAATAATATGCAAGCTAAGTAAGTATTTATTGCCGCAACAGGTAACTTTGCAACCGAAGCACCGCAAACCGTATAGCCGAAAGAAACCGGATATGTTCTCCCCGGGGATTTTGCATTCAGGTTTTTGACATATATTTTTGTCATTTTCTCAATATTTGAGGCGAAAGATGTAATAAAAGTATCTTGTCCGGCACCGGTAATATCTTTTTCGTCACGGTAAGAAATCCAAGCGCAAATAGTTTCCGCCGCAACAGTTGCCGACTGCTTGAGTGCGTCCGAAACATATACGCCGTTTGTATTTGTCGCGGTAATCGGCCAACAATAATCAAACGGAGGATTATAATCTTCAATATCAAGCGAAGCGGAATATTTTTGCCTGAAAACATCGCTACGCGAACGAATGTTCATCCAATAATCAATTTCTTTTAAAGCCGCGAATGCGTTCGGAGCTATATAACTTCTTGTTGCCTGCGGAAGAGTTTCCGATAAGTTTATATCGGGCATAAATATAAACCCATGAATCCTCTTTTTTACGTCGCTCAACACTTTTCTTACTATATAAGCAATGTCAAGCATTGTGCCGCTACCTGTTCCGCCGCCAACTCCCGCAAGAATAAAAACGTCAACATTTGCCTGAAGGTCGCCGCGGCGAATCCGATTGCTTACATTTTGGAGTTTTCTTAAAAATTCGTCCGCAGAATGAAACAGCAACGCTCTCGCGGCAGCTCTGAAACCGCCCGCACCCTCACCTGTTACGGTAAAACTTATATCCTCGTTCAGCCATTCGCGTATATAATCCGGAAGAAGATGATATTTTGCAGGGTCAAAAAAGAATTTCTCCGCCTCGAGAGGAAATTGCTCGTCGCTGTCAAGCAGCATATAGTCTTTGTGAGGTTTTTCCTGCCTAAGGTCTGTATCAACACCGATAAACCCGAATCTCTCACCGATATTTTTATATCTTTGATAAACTATTCTTTTGAGTTTGCGCAACGCATAGTTGCCTGTGCCGCCAATCCCTATAAATATTGCCCTTTTTGAAGGCTCAAACAATCTGCTTTCACCAATAAGCCCATTTCCTGTATTTATGTCAAGTTCTCTGAATGCTTCGATTATTTGCTTTATACCATTATCCGCCATACTTTATCCCCCGATTTAAAATACTGTCTTTTTTCATTTTTTAATACTGAATCTTATTACAGAATCATTTTCATCGTTAAGCTCCATTTCAACTTCATTTCCTTCATAATTTTCATACGGCAGGAAATACGCTCCTCCGCGAGATTTTTCTTCTGAATAAACTTTTATTTTTTTGTCATGTACAGTAAAAACAACGCCGTTTTTTACGCCTGAAATCATTATTTTTCGTGAACGGGCTGCCGCGTCGTCAGGCAAAGCTACTCCGAAATATGATAAAATATTATCTAAATTTGTTTTCTGAATCGAAGAATCATAGAAATATCCTGCTGTGCTAAATGAACTTGCCGCTGATGTCGCGCTTTTAATATTGATATTTATATCGGCGGCAATTGATACAGTACCGCCTTTCCGAATGAGAACAACCGCCGCCGCTCCGCCGACAATAACAGC
>JAISHX010000025.1 GCA_031262335.1 Clostridiales bacterium | reverse complement strand
ATTCGGAACACTATGTCGGAGATTGGAAAAAAATTCTTGACGGACTTAACGAGGTCATGCGTTCAATGGCAGAGCCTGTAACAGAGGCATTATCTGTAACAGGGGAAATTGCAAAAGGTAACCTTGATGTTTGCGTCAACGGAGATTACAACGGCGCGTTCAATGAAATGAAAGAGAGCCTTAATACAACAGTAAAAACACTAATGGCTTATATAAGTGAAATAAATGAAACTCTTAACAATATTGCAAAAGGCGACCTTACGATTGAAATTGAAAGTGAATATCTTGGGGCGTTTTCAACAATAAAAGATTCAATCAACACAATATCAAAATCCCTGAACGTAACAATTTCCGAAATAAATTCCTCAAGTGAGCAAGTTCTTTCCGGTGCAAAACAAATTTCCGGAAGTGCTACGAATCTTGCGGACGGTGCGACAAAGCAAACCGAGTCTGTTACCGGATTGAGTATTTCCTTAAAAAAGATTGCATCCCAAATTACAATGAACGCCCGTAGCGCCGAATCCGCAAATGAAACAAGTGTGCAGACAAAAATTAATGCCGAACACGGAAATTCAGAAATGCAGGAGCTTTTATCGGCAATGGACGGCATTAAAACATGTTCGGACAAAATTGCGCATATAATAAGCGTTATTGAAGAAATTGCAACTCAAACAGACCTCCTTGCTCTAAATGCGTCAGTTGAGGCGGCACGCGCCGGCGAACACGGCAAAGGATTTAATGTTGTTGCAAATTCTGTCCGTGAGCTTGCCGTACAAAGCCAAAATTCTGTCCGGCAAACTGAAAAGCTGATAAAAGAAACTGTCGAACGTATCAATGACGGCGCAAGACGCGCAACAGAAACAGCTCAATCATTCGTGTTGATTACAGAAGGCACGGAGAAAGTTTCGGAAATGATTGAACAGATTACGGAAGCGGCAAAACAGCAAGCAACGTCAATAGCAGACGCAACCGAAGGTTTGTCGTCAATTTCAGATGTTGCTTTAAGCAACTCTGCCACAAGCGAACAATCTGCCGCCGCCGCCGAAGAACTTAATTCGCAGGCGGAAATGCTTAAATCCATGGTTGCGTTCTTCAAAGTGCAAGCATAGGTTCGTGAACAAAAAATGCTGTATAATAAAACAAATGTAGAGGTTATTTATTATGATGGAAGTTGCATTGCTTGGCACAGGCGGAATGATGCCGTTGCCAAACAGGTTTTTGACATCACTTATGACGCGTGTAGACGGACGGTTACTGCTTATTGACTGTGGCGAGGCGACGCAGGTAACACTAAAACTATTAGGCTGGGGTTTTAAGAACATAGACCATATATGCTTTACGCATTTTCATGCCGACCATATTTCAGGATTGCCCGGAATGTTACTCTCAATCGGCAACTCTGAACGAAAAGAGCCTGTTACACTAATAGGACCTCAAGGACTTTCGCAGGTATTTGCAGGGCTTAGAGTAATTGCTCCGTATCTGCCTTTTGAAGTTAATATAATTGAAATACCGTACGGCGGCAGTGGTGAAGAAGGAGAAGAAATGCTTGTCAACGAAGAAGGCTTGTATTTGAACACATTATCTCTTAATCATAGAATACCTTGCTTGGGTTATTCACTTAATTTGAAAAGAAAAGGAGCTTTTGACGTTGAAAGGGCGCGTAAACTGAATATTCCGATAAAAAACTGGAACTACTTGCAAAAGGGACAAACCGTTGTTGTTGACGGTGTTACGTATACACCTGATATGGTTTTAGGCAATGAAAGAAAAGGAATTAAAGTTTCTTATATAACAGACACGCGCCCGATTCCTGAAATGGCTGAGTTTGCAAAAGATTCCGATATTTTTATATGTGAAGGACTTTATGGTCATGATGATTTTCTTCCAAAGGCGGCGGAGCGGCGGCATATGATTTTTTCGGAGGCAGCTTCAGTCGCGGCACAGGCAAATGTAAAAAAACTGTGGCTTACACATTATAGTCCCGCAATGCCTGACCCTCAAAACTACATTCAGTATGCGCGTGCTATTTTTCCGAATAGTTTTACATGCCGTGACAGAACTACCGAAGTAATCTCCTTTGAACATTCACCGCAATAATTTTTCAACGGCTCTGTACTGAAAATTGAGTGCGGAGCCGTTGAAAAACATGAATTTTATCCCGAAATGCAATTCCTTTGCAACTTCTAATAAAATGTATAAAAACTCTTTCTTTTTTTTTGTCGGTGTGATAAAATTACCGTGAAAGGATGTGTGTCAATGGAACGGTTGTCCATAGTCGGCGGTAAGGCGCTGAAAGGAACAGTCAGTATAGGCGGTTGCAAAAATGCGGGCGTTGCGATAATTCCTGCCGCGCTTTTGTCAAGGGGCGAGTGCATTATTGAAAACTTGCCAAGAATAGATGATATAATCAGTTATATAGATATATTAAAATATATGGGCGTTGATTGTGAGTTTACAGACAACAACACTCTTAAAATAGACAGCTCTAACGTACGCGCGGTTCCGTCAGATTCAGAGGCAGTCAAAAAAATACGCGCATCGTATTATTTAGTCGGCGTTAATCTTGGATTGTTCGGCAATGCAGAAGTTGCTCTTCCGGGCGGCTGTAATCTTGGGGCACGTCCGTATGACCTCCACATAAAAGGCTTTAAGGCACTTGGCAGTGACGTGTTAGTTGAATACGGTATGTTTAAGGCGCATGCAGACAAACTATGCGGAGCTACAATATACCTTGACGCGGCAAGTGTCGGGGCTACAATAAACTTAATGCTTGCGGCTGTTATTGCAGACGGAGTTACGGTCATCGAAAATGCGGCGCGTGAACCGCATATTGTTGACACCGCAAACTTTTTAAATATTCTTGGTGCAAAAATAAAAGGCGCGGGTACAAATCGCATAAAAATTATCGGAGTGCCAAAGCTTAACGGCGGAAAAAGTTACTCAATAATTCCTGACCAAATTGAGGCGGGTACATTTATGATTGCCGCCGCCGCGACAGGCGGTGATGTAGTTGTTGAAAACATAATTCCGCAGCATATGGAATCTGTGTCAGCAAAACTTATCGAAATGAACTGTGATGTGACTTATGGAGATGACTGGATTAGAGTTTGCGCGGAAGGGAAAAAACTTAATGCCATAAACATAAAAGCAATGTATTATCCGGGC
>JAISHX010000008.1 GCA_031262335.1 Clostridiales bacterium | reverse complement strand
ATGCCAGATTGTTAAAAGAGTTGCAGAAGTTGCGTTGGCAGTAAAGACTGAATTTATGGATAAAGTCTGTTCTTGGTATAGCGAAGATGTTCTTAGAGATGAAATAAACAAGTTCTTCGCGATGATGAAACTTGCGGAATTGCCAAAAGATGTTACAGATGATATTATTTTATGTATAATAAGCATATTGCAATGTATACCTGTTTTTGACAGAAGAGGGAACGAAATTTGCCGCACTACTTTCTTTGCAACAGCAAAGGAAATTTCATTAGTTGTAATGATGAAAAGCGGAGAGGTGTCTGACCCAACGATTACTCCGGTTGTAATGGCAAAAGTAATTAAGTTGGAGCGTGAATCAAAAGAGTTCCTTAACGGTGTAGCAGAAATTACAACCAGAAAACCATATTATATAGTTCGTGAAAAGGGACAGCTTGGAATAAAAAAATTATAAAGTCGGATTAGTCATACCGGAGGTAAGGAATGTATTTCGGTAAAATGAATATTGCCGATGTTTTGGACAGAACAAGTGAGATTTATTCTAAAAATTTTGTTTTGCATCTGTTGGTAACAGTAGTTTTGCTATTGGCAGGCGCAGGTGCGGTTTTTTTAGGTTATGAGTTTGTGCGGGGCGTATCGGAAATCAATGTCAACAAACTTGTTGAGGAAATAAAAGATATAGCTGTTCTTGTTGCCGTTGTAGCATCTGCTGTGTTTATAGCTGTGAGCATGATTGAATGTATAAACGCTGTTATTTTTGCCGGTTTTTTTGCCGACAAGAAAAATATACAAAAATCAAAAGCCGCTAAAATTATAAAAGAATTATTTTCTTTTATTGGTATTTCAATTTTGAGATTGCTTATTACGGCAACTGCAACAACTATTTTATTAACTGTTTTTATGCTTTTTTCCGGAGGAACGTCAGGACTCATTGTTTCGGTTTTTAATTTTGCACAAGGAATGCGTACAGGTCTTGTTGTGCGTGTTGCTGTTTTGGCAATAATTTTGCTTATCACGTTTGTTGTATCTTTTTCATTATCTTATGCGCCGTTTGCGGTTGCAATTGAAAGTTTGGGGCTTTTTGCGGCATTGAGGAAAAGTATCAGGCTTGCTTGTTCGCGCAGATTTTGGAGCGATATTCTTATTTATATATTCTGGTTAGCCGTATATGCAGGCTTTGTTGTTTTTTTATCATCTGTAATCGGATTACTTGTTCCGAAAATAATGACAGGTGCAAATCAATATTTATATGAATTGTATAATTTTGCTGTTCATGTTGTTTTGGCTATTATCCTTACTTTGCCGGTGGCTCCTGTTGCGTTTGTTTTATCAGGTGTTTTATATGTTCGCGCACGTTCCGAAGAGGACGGTTTAGACATAGTAATGCGTTCAAAAAGTCTTGTTTCAGGGGGCAGCGCAAAGTGACATACAGAAGGGCAGGAACAGGCTCCCGTTTGGGCGCGTTTTGTGTAGACGCATCAATGATTACGCTCGTAATAACGGCGGCTACTGTTAAAGCGGAAGCAACAATTACTTTGCTGCTTATTCGTATAGCTTTATTTTATATTATAGGCGTTCTTTACAGTACGCTGACAGAGCGGGTTTTTTACGGCGTAACCGGCGGAAAAGCTTTGTTTGGATTGAAAGCTGTCAGTGCAAGAACAGAAAAATTCAGAAGACTTTCATTATGGCAGGCGTTTTTACGGAACGCCGTGAAATATTCGGTGGATATTTTCGTCGGGATACTGTTGCTTTTTAGTGGCAGCAGAACATTTGCCGACCGTGCCGCAAAAACGGCTGTCGTTGTGAAAAAAGGTGCTACTGCAAAACCATGGACTGTTAATACCGAAACTACTGAATTTATCGACAAGCTTAAATTAGGTGAAGACGAACGCGAACTGCTTTCTGAGTTTTTTCTGCGTAAAGACAGCTTTATTGATAAAGGCGCAAAGGCGCAGGGCGCTATTGTTACTTTTATTGCCGCCAAGTTTGGTGTTGACGAGGCAAAAATCACGCAGGAAGTATTAAAGACAATTTACTTAGTGAATCAGTAAAGTAAGACTAAGACCTTGGGGACGCTGTCCCCAAACCCCTGCCAAAGGGATTTCATCCCTTTGGAATCCCGTCTTTTAAAAGATTAAAAAGATAAGACCTTGGAGGGCGTTGACCTCCAAACCACCCACCAAAGGGACAATTGTCCCTTTGGAATCCCATCTTTTAAAAGATTAAAAAGATAAGACCTTGAGGGCTTTCAGCCCCCAAGCCCCTGACCAAAGGGACAATTGTCCCTTTGGAATCCCTTCTTTTTGCAGACAGAAAGTGATTGCAAATTTACAGTCACCTTCTGTCTGCAAAAGTTATCTTCTTTGTTTCTTTCTTCTTTAAGAAGAAAGAAATAGGGTGCGGGGCAACGCCCCGCGGTCTTGTCATTTGTCTTTAATCTTTTATAGTTTGTAAGGAGCTACTAAATGAATTGGATTAGGTACGAGGTAACAACAACTCATGAAATGTCTGAAATTGTGGCTGCATCATTGCTTGACTTGGGAATCGAAGGTGTGCAAATTGAGGACGATTACAGCTTGCGTTTGGAGCTTGAGGCGAACGAAAAAAGTTGGGATTATGCGGACGAAAATCTTCTTTCGGCGGAAAAAGGCACGGCAAAAGTGATTTTTTATGTTGCGGCGGATACCGACGAAATTGTGAATAAACAAATTAAAGAAAAATTTTCCGGATTGGAAATTTCATATGCAGAGGAAACAGATTCGTGGTGGGAAGAATGGAAAAAGTATTATAAACCATTTAGAAGCGGTAAAAAAGTGATTGTTCGTCCTGTTTGGGAAGATGCGTCTGATATAGCAAAACAAGGAGATATTATATTTTCAATAGACCCGGGACACGTTTTCGGGTCAGGATTGCATGAATCGACAGCAATGTGTATTGAGTTTCTTGAAAGCACAATAAACGGCGGTGAGAGCGTTCTTGATATTGGCTGCGGCAGCGGAATTTTGTCGGTCGTTGCGTTACTGCTTGGCGCGGAAAACGCTGTAGGGACTGATATTGATACTGCTTGTGTTGATGCCGCCGTGAAACATGCCGAATTAACTAATGTCGGGCAGAAATTTTCGGCGTATTGTTCTGCACAGCAAAATTTGCCCGCTTATGATAACGAATACGATGTTGTAACAGCAAATATAATCGCTGACGTAATCATTTCCCTTGCGCCGTTGGCATCGCGTGTA
>JAISHX010000003.1 GCA_031262335.1 Clostridiales bacterium | reverse complement strand
CAACAACTTTTCCTTCCGCTACAAGCCTGTCCGGAGCTGTATAAATTTCTTCTGTCGGGATGTTTGCCAAAAATGTAACTCCGGCTGGCGTATCTTCCGAGCCGCCCTCAAATATATAGTTTTTTGCCAAACCGACAGTAAAATCTGTCCCTATTGAATTTTTGTAATGAAGCGTTTTAAAATTATAGCTGTTCATAATGCTTGCTCTTTTTTTCATCAGGGCAATATGCTTGTCCCAATTTTCTAAAGGGTCATTTTCGTCTATGCGGCATGCACGGAAAATTTTTTCCCACAACGCATCAACGGCATCTGACTGCTCTTTTCCCGCAAATACTTTCGTTGCCCACGCATTACTCGGAACAGAAGCAATGCACCACTGAACCAAGTTTGACATTGTAGCTTCATAAAAATGTTTTAAAGTACGGCGACGTATTTTTGTTTTACGCATAACGCGGTTAGGGTCAACTCCGGCAAGAGCCTCAGGATTTTCGGACAAAATATAAAGCCGCGCCGCGCCGATATCGGTAAGATAATCACCGCGTACTTTTAAATAATCAGGATATTCATCAAAAACCGCTTCATCTGCATTAAGATATGTTAATCTGTTAATGACTTCATCGTTCCAGTCCGTAATAACCTCTCTTGCACCGGCAGCATAAGCTTCTTCCGTAGCCAAGCGGACAATGTTAAATTGTTCGGGCTGTGCCGAAATAAAAACAGTTTGACCTTTTTGGACATTCAAACCTTTGCGAATACACAAACGCACATATTTTTTAAGATACTCGTCAAAATTTTTTATCATAAAATTCTCCTATTCCTTTTATATATTTATATAGCAATTATACAGGATAAGCTTTTCTGCCGTTTTCCGTAACAAGAAAAGCAGGGTCTGCACCGGTTTGTGCGGCAGTCCTGAAAGCAAAAAAATCCTTTGCTATTTGCGGAAACAGCGCGTATGAAAGAACATCTTCGTCGGATTCCGCAAATGATTTTGTTTCCTGACGCAAGACGTCCATTTGGGGTTGAATCAACGAGCCGGGACGTTCTGTTATCGGTGTTTCGTCACCGATAATTTTTTTCCGTACTTCTTCCGTAATCGGAACGGGCGTTTTGCCGTACATGCCTTTTACAAGATTTTTTGTTTCAACAGGTTTTATTTTATATCTTTCACCGGAAATAACATTCATAACCGCCTGTGTTCCGACAATCTGGCTTGACGGCGTAACAAGCGGCGGATAGCCGAAATCTTTTCTGACACGAGGAATCTCTTTTAATACCTCATAAAATTTTTCTTCATTTCCTGATTGTTTCAGCTGTGAAACAAGATTTGATAACATTCCGCCCGGAACTTGATATTCCAAAGTCGCAATGTCAACCGCAAGAACTTTCGGATTAAGAAGTCCGCTTGCGATTGCCTTTTCACGCAACGGGCGGAGAAAATCCGCTATTTCAGTAAGAATGTGACTGTTCAGCCCTGTTTTATATCCCGCTTCCGAAAAAACGGCGTTCATTACTTCTGTTGCGGGTTGGCTTGTTCCAAGCGCAAACGGCGACATGGCTGTATCAATAACATCTGCGCCAGCCTCGACAGCTTTAGTATAAGTCATTGCCGCAAGTCCGCTTGTGTAATGACTGTGAACTTGTACGGGCAGTTTTGCTGAGGCTTTTATCGCTTTGACCAATTCTCCGGCAACTTTGGGCATAAGCAAACCTGCCATATCTTTTATGCAAATCGAATCTGCGCCGATTCCGGCAAGACTTTTCGCAAGGTCGGCAAAATATTTAATTGTATGAATTTCACTTGTCGTATAACAAATTGCAAGCTGTGCATGAGCTTTATGTTTTTTAATCGCCTTGACCGTTGACTGAAGATTTCTGACATCGTTAAGCGCGTCAAAAGCGCGTACTATGTCAACGCCGTTTTCGATTGCTTTTGCAACAAAAGTTTCGACAACATCGTCCGCATAGCACTTGTAACCGAGTATATTCTGCCCTCTGAACAATGCCTGAATTTTTGTCTTTTTGAAACTTTTTTTCAGTTCGCGCAGACGCTCCCACGGGTCTTCTTTAAGAAACCTCATTGCGGCGTCAAAAGTTGCGCCTCCCCAGACTTCAACAGAATAAAATCCGGCGTTGTCCATTTTTTCAAGAATCGGACGCATTTCTTCGATTCTCATACGAGTTGCAATAAGCGACTGCTGTCCGTCACGGAACGTAGTATCTGTAAATTTCATGACTACGCCCTCGCTATAAGCATAATGTTATCCCCTGCGTTCAGCAGTGTACCTTCGGAAACCGTAAGCCGCAAAACAGTACCACTAACAGGCGCAACTATTTCATTTTCCATTTTCATTGCCTCAACGATTGCAATTACTTGATTTTCGGAAACTTTCTCTCCGACGGCAACTTTGTATTTGAACAATGACCCGGGCAACGGACATTCAACGGCAAAAGCATTTTCAGGAGCGGAAGGCGCGGCAGGAGTAGCAGGAGCTGATTGTACCGACGGCGCAGGAGCCGCTTGTACGGGCAACGCGGGAGGCGCAGACGGTAATGGCGGCGCGGTAAAAATCTGTTGCGGAGCACTGTTTATATTATAAGAAGAAGATTTCTCCTCAACGGTAACATTATATTTTGTTCCGTTGACGGTAACCTCGTAGTTTTTTAACATTGTTCACAATCAATCCTTTCTAAATTCTTTCAATGCTTTTTATTTCAAACGGCGATGAAGAATATGCCTCAATAGCGACAGTTATCGCGGCAACTACTTCCGGAGAAGGTTTTGCCTTTTCGGCGGCGGATTCATTTTCGGCAAATGTATATGCTTTTCCGGCTAATGAGGTAAGTGCCGCAAGGTATTCGGATATTCTCTCCAAAGATTTGTTGACGGAAAAAAGTCCCCGTGCAACCACAACCATAATAAGAACGATTAAAAAAACAGTACCTATTGCAACAAAAAGAATTAAAATAAGCTCGGGATTCACATTCCACCCCTTCCCCGCCGACAAAACTCCAATGCGGCAATAATATATTTCCTTGTTTGTAATGCAGGAATAATCATATCAATAAAATTTTCGTTTTCCGTTGCGGCTTGAGGAATAACCTTGCCGATTGCTTCTTTGCTTAAAGCCGTAACATATGCTCCGTCCGCCCATAAAAAACTGATGTCCGCGCCAAGCGGCTTTGAACCGAACAACGCGGGTGTTCCAAATGACGCGCCGGTTGTCACGCTTATTTTCGGAGCGTTTTTGCGCGAATATGCCGCCGCAAGTTTTGCAGCCGCATTAAGTACCGAAGCGTGTTCATTTGCCATAAACGAAAACGGACAGTTTTCTTCAATATTTTGAAAAGTTACTAACGGAATCGAAAAAGCATTACAAAATTCAATATGATTTGTCAGCTTTTCAATACCTGCCACAGTAAGACTTCCACGTATTCCCGCAACGCCGACAGACGCACAGTTTATTTTAATAAATCCGCAAACGGCTTCATTTGCCGTGTTGGGCTTAACTTCAAGAAAACCTCCGAAATCCGCAACCGCACGAATAACTGCGCCGACTTCAGGATTATTATCGGCAAGTTCGCGTTCCGGGTCGTCATACGCTCCGGCAGGCGGCGCAACTGACTTGTTTGCCGGAATAACCGAAAGAATATTTCTTATTGTCAGGGAAAGAGATTCATCATCACTACAAAAAAAGTCGGCAGTGTCGGCAACAACAGCAGAAAAGCCTTCCGCAGAAACAGCTTTAGCGTCTATTCCGCCTGTTGTATACGGCGGGCAAAGCAAAACAGAACCTTTATTCTCAACCATTACTACAAAATCCGATAATGCCGGAATAAGTGCCGCACTTCCGACACATTTACCTTCAACGACAGCAATTGTCGGAATAGATTTTTTCGCCGTTTCGATTGCCGCAAAAATTCTTCCGTATGCCGCAAGGCAGTCAAGAGATTGGGATACGTCCGTACCCGAAGAATCTAAAAAAGCAATAACAGGCGCACCGTACATTTCCGCACGCCTGTACATAGATTCAATTTTCGATGCCGAGGAAATATCCGTAACTCCGTTTTGCCTGTATGCAAAAACCCTGATTCCGGAAATCATGCCGCCGACAGTTTCGAC
>JAISHX010000099.1 GCA_031262335.1 Clostridiales bacterium | reverse complement strand
TCTGTATGTTTTCCGTTAGCTTTTTTTGCGGCTGTTTCTATTCCTAAAAAATTTGACAAATTTTTTACGGCAATATGTATCATTTTATTTGTACTTTATCTTCACGCATTCGTTGCCAGATTTCCGGTATACTAAAAAAGGCAGGAAAATTTCCCGCCTTTTTTACGATTTTTCTCTTAATTGCCGAATTTGCTTTGTCAATGCTTCTGTTGCGTTGACAAACGGCTTTATTGACCTGTTATGATAAAGTCTGTCTATTATTTTTGCAAGTGATTCAGCCATATCCACTTCTTTAAACCATTCTACATTTTTTAGTTCAGGACTCAGATATGTCAAGTTTGTTGAATATATTTTATCAAAAAGCCCTTCTTTATAACATTCGTCAAATATTTTTGTTCCGAGTGTGAATAATGAAAATGTTACGGCAACAAAGATTTTCTTTGCTCCTTGTGCTTTAAGCTCACGCATTATGTCAATTATCGACTGTCCGGAGCCAATCATGTCGTCAACGATAAGAATATTTTTATCCCTTACAGGTTGTCCGACAAATTCATGCGCTACAATAGGATTACCGCCGTTGCAAATGCGGTTAGTATCCCGCCGCTTGTAAAAAAAGCTGACATCTGCGTCAAGAACAGATTTATAATAAAGCGCACGGTCCATACCGCCTGCATCCGGACTTATTATAACAAGATTCTCGTTATGGATAGCAACCTCTTTCTCATCCTCAAGTATTTGAGTAACAATCTGATATGTTGCGTAAAGGTTGTCAAATGAAATAAGCGGAACGGCATTTTGAACGCGTGAATCATGTATATCAAATGTCACAATTCTGTCAACGCCCATGCGCTCAAGCTCCTGAAGAGCAATAGCACAGTCAAGTGATTCTCTGCCTTTTCTTTTATCCTGTCTTGACGCATAAACAAGAGGCATAACTACAGTCAAGCTGACGGCTTTTCCGCAAATTGCGCTTATGACGCGCTTCAAGTCCTGAAAATGGTCGTCGGGGCTTTTATGATTTTCATAACCGCACATATTATATGTGCAACTATAATTTCCGACATCACATAAAATAAATATTTCGCGTCCGCGAACGGATTTAGGTAAACGGGTTTTTGCTTCTCCATTGGAAAACCGTGTTTCGTTTATAGGAATAAGGTATGTTTTATTTTCGTCCGTAATTTTACGTCCCGCTTTGATATGAGCGTTAATTTTATTCCCCATTTCTTTAAAGCTTGAAAGGGCAATAACACCTATATCACCTTTATCTGCTCTTAAACGCAAACTATCTTCTTCTTTTGGCTCCAATTCAGTTCCTTTTTTTGAAGCAGTCATTCATTAACCCCTCCGAATTAATATTTTAAGATTGAACGTACATCGTAACCTGACAAGACTTTCCTTCCGTCCAAATCAGAAAGCTCAATAAGAAATACAAGTCCGGTAATGATACCTCCTGCCGATTCAATAAGCTCACACATTGCTTTTGAAGTGCCTCCCGTTGCAAGCAAATCATCTACAATAAGGACTTTTTGACCTTTGTCTATTGCGTCTATGTGCATTTCAATAACCGAACTTCCATATTCAAGGTCATATTCACGACGAATCGTTTTATACGGAAGTTTTCCGGCTTTTCTTATCGGAACAAAGCCTTTGCCTACAGAAACCGCAACAGGTGTGCCAAAAATAAACCCGCGTGATTCCGGTCCGGCAATAACATCATATTCAATGTCTGTCACCGATTCAATAATCTGGTCAACAGCGGCGCGAAAATACTCAGGCGTTTTTATTACAGGCGTTATATCGCGGAACATAATCCCTTTATGAGGAAAATCCGGTACATCGCGTACAACTTTTGACAAATCAATCATTTTCACATTCCTCCTCTTCGGCACTTAGCTTAAAATCAATAATTTTAAGCTGAACTGACGATATTCCGTTGTATTCATTGATTTCGGTATGGTAAGCAATATCCAACTTTACGGTAAGCTTCTTAATTATTCCGTTTACAAAGCTTTCTATGACCTTTTCACTGTAAGAAGATTTCAAAAGGGCTAAAAAATCATCAAAACGATTAAAAGCAACTGCCTTTATCTTTCTTCTGCTATCTGTTAAAAAAATGAATTTTAAAGTTTTTCTATTTGTACCCAATATACTAATTTGTTCTGTGTACACGCCTTCGGAAATGAAAGTAGGCTCTTCATTTTTCCTGCCAAAAGGCTCACAAAGTTCAAGTTCCTGTGTTAATTCAAAGGTTACGTCATTCAAAGGAATTATCATATCGGCATATAATTTTTTTGTCAACTCGTTTTCTGTAAGGCGGCACGTCGCGTTGATACGCTGTCTTAAAACAGGAATGTTTTCTTCAAGGATAGAAAATCCGGCAGCCATTGCGTGTCCGCCAAATCTAAGATATAAATCATTGTGTGCATACATCTCTTCAAAGATATTATATGCTTCGATTGAACGAGCTGACCCCTTTGCGGTGTCGCCGCTTTTTGTAATCATAATAGTAGGTTTGCTATATTTTTCTTTTAACTTGCCCGCAACAACGCCTATTATGCTCTCATGGATTTCCGGAATAAACAAAACTAAAACTTTATCATCGGAAAATTTTTCGGCTTCCGTACAGGCAAGTTCAAAAGCACGTTCTGACATTTCTTTTCTTGATTCATTAAGCGCAATAATCTCAGCGGCAAGGCTCTCGGCACGCAGTTCGTCATCTGTCGTAAACAGATTGACTGCTATTTCTGCATGCGCCAAACGTCCGGCGGCGTTAATACACGGACCTATTATAAATCCTACAATACACTCGTCAATATCACCATATTTAAGTTTCCGTAATTCAATCAGCTTTCTTAGCCCTAAATTTTTGCATATGCCTTCATTAAGCCTTTTCAATCCGTTTTTTGCAATAATTCTATTTTCGTCAACAAGGTCGACTATATCACAAATAGTTGCAATTGCCGCAAGTACAAGAAATTCGTCATCGTCAAAGCTGATATGGTATTCTGTACAAAAATATTTTACAAATTTATAACTAAGTCCTGCGGCGCAAAGATTTTTGAAAGGATACCGGCAATCAGTCTGCTTTGGGTCTATTATAGCATTTGCGTCAGGCGTTTTAGGTACACGAACACCGCCTTCTTCAATGAAGGCGGGCTCATGGTGGTCAATGACGATAACCGCCATTGAAAGTTCTTTTGCACGTTCAATTTCAGGAAAAGCGGCAATACCGTTGTCGCAAGTTATGATAAGTTTAACACCTTCGGCAGCAAAATGTTCAACAGCTTGTCTGTTAAGTCCGTAGCCTTCTTCTTCACGTTTCGGAACATAATAGAAAACATCTGCGCCGGCATTTTTCAGTGTTTTATATAATATCGTGATACTCATAACACCGTCCGCGTCATAATCACCGTAAATTGCTATTTTAACTTTTTTGGATATTGCCTTTGCAATTATCTTGGCTGCCTTTTCGGCATCTTTAATATTTCTTGTATTATAGCAATACGTCATTACCGGATTAAGGTATCTTACTGCCTCTTTTCTTGCAGAAATACCCCTGTTCGCAAGTACGGTTGCAAC
>JAISHX010000182.1 GCA_031262335.1 Clostridiales bacterium | reverse complement strand
GCATCTGGTGAAACTGTAAACGCAAATGTCGTTCTTGATTCGTTTGCGGATAACATATCACGCCAGAAGGCGGCACAAGTTTTTGCCTTGCCGCCTTTTTTGGAGGACGAAAAAAAAGCGGTTGCAGACTACATTAAGATTATAAAACTGGCATATTGTGATAAAATGATAGCGACCGGCGATTTATCGGTCATGGTAGAATTTGCGGAAAGAAAAAAAAGTATATCCACCTTTTTTTAGGTAATAATAGTAAACATAGGAAAGGAATGGTCGCTTTGAGTTCCATGGAAGAAGGCACCTATTACGCAAAACTAAATGAACTTGTGCAAATAGGCAAGAGCAAAAAGGGTGTTTTGGAATATAAAGAAATTCAAGATTATTTCGGCGAAGTGGAATTGGAGCCGGACCAATTTGATAAAATATATGAATTCTTTGAGGGGCATGGAATCGACGTTCTTGGTGAAATAGCTGTGGATGAAGAACTTGAAAAAGAAATCGAACAAGGCGTTGAGGCAAATATCCCTGAAATCTCCGTAAATATTGACGACCATGTGCGGATGTACCTCAAAGAAATCGGCAAAGTGCCGCTCCTGTCCGCCGATGAGGAAATTAACCTTGCAATGCTGATGGAAGGCGGCGATGATTCTGCCCGACAACGCCTTGCCGAAGCAAACCTCCGGCTTGTTGTAAGCATTGCAAAACGGTACGTTGGACGCGGAATGCACTTTCTTGACTTAATTCAGGAAGGTAATCTCGGGCTTATTAAAGCCGTAGAGAAATTTGACTATTCCAAGGGATACAAATTCAGCACATACGCAACATGGTGGATTAGGCAGGCAATTACAAGAGCGATTGCCGACCAAGCACGCACAATAAGAATCCCCGTTCATATGGTTGAAACAATAAATAAACTGCTCCGTGTGTCAAAACACTTGCTTCAGGATTTGGGACGCGAACCGAACGCCGAAGAAATTGCCAAAGAAATGCAAATGTCGGTTGAAAAAGTCCGTGAAATAATGAAACTTTCACAAGACCCTGTTTCGCTTGAAACGCCAATCGGGGAAGAAGACGACAGTCACATCGGCGACTTTATTGCCGACGATGATATTCCTGCTCCGGCAGAAGCGGCGACTTTTGCACTTCTAAAAGAACAGCTTATGTCCGTTTTGGGTACATTGACAGAACGGGAAAGAAAAGTTCTTATTCTTCGTTTTGGTCTGTATGACGGCAGACAGCGTACTCTTGAAGAAGTCGGCAGAGAGTTCCGCGTTACAAGAGAGCGTATACGCCAAATTGAAGCAAAAGCACTTCGGAAATTGAGACACCCCAGCAGGAGCAAAAAATTAAAGGACTATCTTGAATGAAACTTTCCAAAAGGCTGCAAACATTAGCGGACTTAGTTGCTTTTGATACAGTCTGTGACATTGGCACAGACCACGGTTTTTTGCCGGTTTACCTTGCCGAATCCGGAAAAGCAAAAAAAATTGCCGCCTGCGATATAAGTCCCGCCTCTCTCAAAAAAGCAGAAGTTGCCGCTGCCCGCGCCCGCGTTTCGTCTGTAGTTGAAACGCGTTTGGGTGCAGGGCTTTCTGTCGTTGTGCCGTTTGAGTTTGAAACTTGTGTAATTGCAGGCATCGGAGGACGGCTTTTGTGCGAAATACTTTCTTCAGATATGCCTGTTTCAGCGACTTTCAGGCAATTACTTCTATCTCCTCATACTGATGTTCCTTTTGTGCGAAAGTTCCTTTTTGAATCTAATTTTAAAATTACAAATGAAAAACTTGTTTTTGAGGATGGCAAGTGGTATAATGTTCTTGTTTGCCAGCCCCAAACCGAAAAATTAGGCAAACCTACTGAAGCGGATTTACTTTTTGGGGCGTTCCGTTCAGCGGGCTTTTTTGATTTTGTTTCTGCGAATTTACAAAAAACTTTGGCTGTGATAGACAGCATAGAGAAAAATTCCGCCGCTTATGTTCCGGAGTTACACAATTATGTTCGCGCTTGTGAATCTGTTTTGAGAGAGAGGAACCGAAATGATACTTTCCGACCTGATACATAAAATAGAAGTTGCGGCAAAATTATCACCGCCTTTGTCATATGATAATTCCGGACTTATTGTAGGCGACCCTATTGCAAATATTAGCCGTGTTTTAGTATCTTTGGACTGTAGTTTTGATGTTATTGAAGAAGCGGCGTCAGTCGGAGCGGAACTTATTTTTGCTCATCACCCTCCCCTGTTTTGGGAAAAAGCAAAAAAAATAACAGCCGACACTCCCGAACACGGAAAAGTTTTTCGCCTTATTCAAAAAAGGATTGCCGTATTTGCGGCACATTCTTCATTCGATGCCTCCCCGCTCGGAACTAATGATACATTGTTTGATATAATCGGTTTAAGCGAAAAAGAGAATTTCATCTGTGAAGAAGAAAAATTTTTCGGCAGAATCGGTATCCTGAATAAAGAAACAACACTCGCAGAATTTGCCGGCTGTTTATCTGAAAAACTTGATTGTTCCGTTGTTCGCTACTGCGGAAATAAAGATACTAAAATAAAAAAAGTCGCGCTATGTACCGGCAGCGGCGCGGAATACGAATATTTTATCGAGGCAAAAAAACTTGGCTGTAACGTATTTGTAACAGGCGACGTAAAATATCATAATGCACAGTATGCACTTGACTTAGGTTTGAGCGTTGTTGACGCGTCACATTATGCGTCCGAACGAATTGCTATGAGCCGGCTTATTCCCGTTTTGCAAAAAGAAATTCCCGGTGTTGAGTTTATTGATTCCTCAACAAACGGTCAAATATTTAATCACTGTCAATAAGGAGAGAATTATATAATGAAAACTTCTGTAATAGGTTATCCCAGAATCGGCGCGAATCGTGAACTTAAATTCGCGGCAGAAAAATACTTTAAAGGCGAAAGTGCCGCAAGCCTTCTTGAAACAGCAA
>JAISHX010000178.1 GCA_031262335.1 Clostridiales bacterium | reverse complement strand
ATCACCTACGGCAAGCTTTGTATAACCTTGTGAATCTGCAAAAGTAACATTTATCTCAACATTACCCATTGTATAAAGCGAATACATTTCGCGTTGGTCTTCACCTATGTAATTCCCTTTTGAGTCATAACGACCGTTTACAATAGGTAAATTATTAACATCATCATCAAGAAAAAGTTTCAGGTTTGAAGTTCTTGTAAAAAGTTCCTGCAACGGTTGGTCGCCCGCAAGGTCATAAGGCGCTTTTATTTGGTCAACAACACCGTTTTCACCCATTGCGTCTTGCGGAGCAAGCGCGTCGTTTATACTTGTAACAATTTGATTAAACAGCGTATCAAGTCTTATTTGCATTTTCGGAATAAGGCATCCCGCATTAAACATGTCATAAGAATATTCCAGTTCGCCGCTTTCTGTCAAACTATCACCTAACGCCGTTGGTTCAGTCGCATAAAAACCTGTTTCACCATTTTCAGCTCTTTCTCGCGCCTCTTCAACATATGATTCCGAGTCTGTATAGTTTGACATTTTTGTTCCGCGTGCAAGAAGCAATGCTTTTAAAGAGCCTGTATCCGTTTTATGAATAGCATCCATTGGTTTGCTTACATCAAATAAAGGTCTTACAAATTGAGAATCAAGCTCACGCGGAAGAATTTTAATACTGTCAGTAAAAACGACTTCAACAAACGGACTTTTTTCGGACATATAACGTAAACCGAGGTTATATTGCAAATTATTTACAAGAATATCTTTGCCTTCGCAAAGGATTTGCGTCATCCCATTACTATCTTCCTTATAAGTAATCGGAATTATTGTTGCAAGTTCGTCAAGTGCGTTGTTGCGTGTATCACGAAAGTCATTTGCATTATCGCCGCTGGCTTCCCCGGTTGAAATTTTTGTGTTCATATCTTTAATTGTTGAAACAAGATAATTTATTCTTTGAACACTTGATTGTACTTGTTCGTTCAAATTTAATTGATACTCATACAAATTTTTTGACGCATCACTAAATTTATCTAAAAAAGTTTTACTCATTTCAATAAAGTTGGCACGCGTTTCAAGAGCTGTTGGGTTTAATTCAAATTCCTGAAGAGATTCCCACAAGTCAAACAAAACAGACTGAATCTTGTATTCCCCTTCCATCTCGCTGAAAATGCCTTCAATTTCAAGTCCGGCGGCATATTTTTTCTCGTAAAAGGAATACTGTGACGCATTGTCACGATATGCAATGTCAAGAAATTGGTTTCTTATCTGTCTTATTGCGTTAATATCCGAACCAAGCCCGATTTGCATCGGCTGGCTTTTTCCTGAATTGCCTACATTGACGTATCCGAACTCATTTTGCAGAACATTCTGTCGTGTATAACCCTTTACTTCATTATTTGCTATATTATGACCTGCGACATATAATCCTGCCTGCGCTGTCATCATTCCGCTAAGGGCGGTATTAAGAGTGGTGAACCCTCCTCCTGCCATAATTTTTATTCTCCTCCGTTTAATAATGAGCTTTACGGCACATTCGGTAAGGGCGGGTTATCTCCCCGCCCCAAAAATGCTTGCTGTTCAAAATCTTATATTTTGAACAAGCCATATATTTTTTTATAGACGGACATCACCGGTGAGCGTCAAAAATGCTCCTTGACGATGGAGTTCCGCCGTCGTCACCGTAAGGCGACGCATAATGAACCTCATTACTTGCCGCCCCGCGGATTACATTTATCGAAAAGTCTATATATTCTAATGCGTTTTGCATAAGACTTCTGTTAAGTTCATTATACTGTTTCAGTTGTACCAGCGTTTCCCTAACCGAAGAAGCGACATCTTCAATTTCTTTTGCTTCCGGCTGACCGCGAAGCGCGTCCGCAAGATACCCAAGAGTAACATCTTTTTGCTGTTTCCCCAAAACTTGAGCAATATCCGCAATAAGACCCATTCGCGCTCTCTCAAGCCGCTGTGATTTGCCTACCAACGAATTTTCCTCTGCTGTCATAGCCTTTAATTTTTGTATGTCATTACCGATAAGGACGTCCTTTTTTTCAACGGATATTTCCAACATACGGGAATATATTTCTTTTTGCTGATTCAACAGATTCAGCATTTCACCGACCATGCCTTCATCCGCCATTGCCAAAGACCTCCGTTTAACCTACAATTTTTTCCGCCACATCTTTTGCACTTACATTATAAGTGCCTGACTTTATTCTTTCTGAAATAGATGCCACAAGTTCACTCCGTATTTCCGGAACTGCTGCCGTCGCATTTTTCGCGATTTGAAACTCTTTCGCCGAAGACGAAAGCGAAAGAGCAAACGACGACTGTGATTCTTTTGCGGACTCTCTCAGGTGACGGACGGCTTTTGCGCTTTGTATCGGATACGCCCGTTGTGTTCTTTCCATTGCGTTAATGTTCATTGTCCTAACCTGCCTTTCTAAAGTTGCTTCCTTTTTCCTCTCGAAACACTCGTCAGCCGCGCTATTACTGACTTGACTTATGTTTTTATGCCGCTTATATCTATATTATCGTCAGCGAATCATATAAATATTATAGCCGTTTTCCAAGAAACTTACCGTCAATTTTTATTCTTGTAAACAGCGGCAAAAGTTAAACCGAAAATATGTTCCGCCCCGTAATTTTTAATAACTTTAGCACATTCATTTATAGTTGCACCTGTAGTGAAAATGTCATCAACAATTACTACAGACGAACCTTTTAATAATGAAACAGCCTCCGTTTTGTTTTTCATGGAAAATGCGCCGCTTACATTGGCTGTTCTTTCAGTAATCGAAAGTCCGCTCTGAGGACGCGTTTCACGCTCGCGTAATAAAATATCGGCAACTTTTTTCCCGAATATGATAGAGAGTTCATCAGCAAAAAGCCTTGACTGATTAAACCTCCTTTTTTTCAGTTTTCCGGAAGAAATAGGAACAGGAATAAACATATCCGCGAAAGTAATTTCTTCAAAATCACAATATTCTGCTGTAATTTCCGCAAAAAGACGCGCAAGACGTTTATCGCCGGCATACTTAAAGTCATAAATAGCGCGGCGTACATCATCAACATATGGTGTGACCGCAAAATTTCTTTCAAAAAAGAACGATTCTGTCCGTGAGCTGCATCTCAAACACACAGTTTCATTTTCGGTATATGTTCCGCAAATACAACACACCGAATCTTTCGGAAAATAATTAAAGCCGCCTTTACATCGGCGGCATATTAAGACTTTTTTGCCTTCTGCATTAGGAATTATTTCTTTACAGAAGGCACATTTCGGCGGAAACAGCAA
>JAISHX010000096.1 GCA_031262335.1 Clostridiales bacterium | reverse complement strand
AATGATTTTGAATCAGAACTAAAAACAGTTGCGCTTGATGTTGTTAAATCCGTTGAGGAAAAGCTTGATAAAATGCTGTTTTCGGATGCTTTGCCGGAAATTTGGACGTTAATTCGCCGTGCAAATAAATTTATTGATGAAACTCGCCCGTGGATTCTTGCAAAAGATGATGCAAAAAAACCCGAACTGGCGGGTGTTCTTTATGACCTTGCGGAATGTCTGCGGTTTTGTTCAATTTTGATAAGTCCTGTTATGACAAATGCACCTGCCGAAATTCGCCGCCAGCTTTGCATTGAAGAAGAAAATCTAATGACTTGGGATAGTTTACATTCGTTTGGGGCTATGCCAAAAGAAGTAAAAGTACAAAAAGGCAATATTCTTTTCCCGCGAATAGAAAAAGAAGCAGAGGAAGAAAAAATGCCTCAAAAACCTGAAATAACCATAGACGATTTTGGGAAACTTGACCTTCGCACAGGCACGGTAATTTCTTGTGTGGCGGTTGAAAAATCTGATAAACTGCTTTGTTCTCAAATTAAAATAGGTAATGAAGTGCGTCAAATCGTTTCCGGAATAAGAAAATACTTTTCTCCCGAGGAAATAGTAGGAAAAAAAGTCGTTGTTGTTTATAATCTCAAGCCCGTTAAGCTGAGAGGTGTTTTGTCACAAGGGATGATTCTTTGCGCCGAAGAATCCGACGGGACTTTAAGAATTATTACCCCCGAAAACGGACAAGAGAGCGGGGCGTTAGTACGTTGAGCGGTTATTTTGAATCTCATGCACATTATGATGATGTTGCTTATGACGAGGACAGGCATCAGTTATTATCAGAAATACTGCCTGAATTTGGAATAGAAAAAATAGTCAATGTCGGCTCAAGCATGAAAAGCTCATTAATAAGCGCGCAATTGGCAACAATTTATCCGAATGTTTATGCTTCAGTAGGTGTGCACCCTCATGAGGTTTCATCATTAAATGAAGATGATATGAAAACTTTGTCGGATTTGACAGAAAATAAAAAAGTTGTCGCTATCGGCGAAATAGGGCTTGATTATTATAGAAATAATTCTTCTCAAGAGGCTCAAGTTTATTGGTTTAAAAAACAGCTTTCAGTTGCAGCCGAAACAAACAAGCCTGTTATAATACACTCGCGTGACGCGGCGCAGGAAACCTTTGATATTTTAAGTGATTGGTCAAAAACTACAAGCAGAAAATTCAAAGGAGTTGTTCACTGCTTTTCTTCAAGCTGGGAACTTGCCGCCGAATATGTGAAACTTGGTTTTTTTATCGGTATTGGCGGTATAGTAACTTATAAAAATGCAAAAAAAATGGTAGAGGTTGTTCAGAAAATTCCGTTAGAATATATTTTACTCGAAACAGACTGCCCGTATTTATCTCCCGAGCCAAAAAGAGGAACAAGAAACGATTCCAGAAACTTAATGTTTATTACAAAAAAATTATCAGAAATTGTTAATAAAAAGCCCGAACAAGTAATTTCTGTCACAAATTCAAATAGTTTGTATGTATTTTTCAGTTAAAAAACTATTGACTTTATATTACAAAAATGTTAAGATAGAATTGTTAACTCAGGATATGCTTTCATAGTATATCCTTTTGCTTACGGAAGAATTTCACAAAATTTTCACGGAGGTTTGTATGATTATGTCCACAAGACTGCGTGCGTTAACTGTTACCGCCGTTTTGGCTCTTGGTGCGGTAACTTTGACGGCAAGTACGTTTGAGGGGACGTCAGTCAGAGTGACACTTGACAAACAAGGGGAAGTCACAGAAATTGTTTCATCTGCCGATTCTGTCGGCGAATTTCTGTCAGAGCAAGGAGTATTTTTAGGAGATTACGATTCTGTCGAACCTTCTTCCGACACTGAGCTTGTCAATTCTATGGAAGTAAAAGTAACTGAAGGGGTGGAAGTAAATGTCGTTATCGACGGTGATATTTTCGGGCTTGAAAAAATCAGGACAAAACCTGTAAGCCTGAATGAATTTGTTTCCGACTATTCCGCCAAAACCGGCACGGCTTACATGTACGACATATCAAGTTGGGGTGAAACCCTGTCGGACGGTCTTTACATTGACCTTACAACAAAAACAAGTGAGCTGTTTGATGTAGTGACTGAGATACCTTTTGAGATAAATTATGAAGATACGCCGGATTTATATGAAGGAGAAACAAAAGTAATTTCCGAAGGGACACCGGGCACGTTTACGACAACATACCGTGTCGATTTTATCGGCGGCAAAGAGGTAGCGCGTGAAGTAGTTTTTGAGGGTGTAAAGTATGAGCCGACAAACGCTGTGTATTTGCGCGGAGTTGCAAAACTTGCCGAAACTCCGGCTCAAGAAGCATTCGCTCTTGTTGAAGATGCGACACTTCTTGCCGAACGCAAAGAGGCAGAGCGTTATGCGGCGGAACTTGCGGAACTTAAACGCATCGAGGAAGAAAACATTGCTCGTGAAAAGGCAGAAGCCGCAAAACGTGAGGCAGAACGCCGCGAACAAGAACGTATTGCCAAAGAAAAATCAGCAAAAGATGTTTTGGTTGCAGCAGGCATTGCCAACAAACAGTATGTAAAAGAGTTGGTTATGTCGGCAACGGCATATACTGCGGATTACGCATCAACGGGAAAAAACCCCGGCGACCCGGGTTTTGGCATAACGTATTCAGGAATGAAAGCACGCGTTGGAGTAGTTGCGGTTGACCCGACGGTAATTCCGCTTGGGACAGAGCTTTATATCGAAGGCTATGGCTACGCCGTTGCTGGCGATATAGGCAGCGCAATAAAAGGTGCAAAAATCGACTTATTCTTCAACACAAGCAGAGAATGTACGAATTATGGAAGACAAAAAGTTCTTGTGTATGTCCTTAAATGATTTTTTATAGTCAGAAGCTCCCTCAAATGAGGGAGCTTATTTTTAGTTTTTATCATTTTTTGAAAACACCGAAAAACGCAAAAAAAGGTTGTTTTTGAAGTTTAGTAGTGATATAATCCTTTTTGACGATAATAATTAGGAGGCGTTTTCAGGTTGAAAGAGTTTTTTGAGCAGGTGTTCGGCGGAGCAATGACTCTCGGCTGGCAACACATTCTTATGTACATAATAGGCGGAGTGCTTATTATGCTTGCAATTAAGAAAGAATATGAACCATCGTTACTACTGCCGATAGGTTTTGGGGCTATACTTGTTAATTTGCCTCTAAGCACCGTATGGCTTACAAATGAAGGTGAGCCGGGTTTTTTGCACAATCTTTATGATTTCGGCATTATAACCGAAATGTTTCCTCTTTTAATTTTCATTGCCGTAGGTGCAATGATTGATTTTTCACAATTATTAAAAACACCGAAAATGCTTTTGTTCGGTGCGGCGGCACAATTTGGTATTTTCTTTACAGCACTTGCCGCTCTTGCAATAGGTGCGGCTTTTCCTGAACTCGGAATCGGATTAAAAGAAGCAGGCGCAATTGGCATCATCGGCGCGGCGGACGGTCCGACATCAATCGTTGCAGGAAGAATCCTTGCTCCGGACTTTTTGGGTCCGATTACTGTTGCGGCATATTCATATATGTCACTTGTACCGGTTATTCAACCGCCGGTTATTAAAGCTCTTACAACAAAAAAAGAACGGCTTATTCGCATGAATTACAAAGATACAGGCGTTTCCAAAACCGCGCTTATTATTTTTCCGATTGTTGTTACAATCGTTGCGGGTGTTCTTGCTCCGGAAAGCGCGTCGCTTATAGGCTCTTTGATGTTTGGCAATTTGATTCGGGAGTGCGGCGTCCTTGAAAGACTTTCAAAGTCGGCACAGACCGAACTTGCAAACTTGATAACTCTGCTTTTGGGTATTACTATTGGCGCGACAATGAAAGCGGAAGAATTTTGGCAAGTACGAACACTTTTAATTCTCGGTCTCGGATTTGTCGCATTTGTTTTTGATACTGCCGGCGGCGTTCTGTTTGCTAAACTGCTGAATCTGTTCAGTAAGGAAAAAATCAATCCTATGGTTGGTGCGGCAGGAATTTCCGCATTCCCGATGTCGGCACGCATTATACAAAAAATGGCTAAAGATGAAGACCCGACAAATTTCATTTTAATGCAGTCGGTTTCAGCGAATGTTTCGGGTCAACTTGGCAGTGTTATTGCCGGAGGATTTATTCTTCATTTAATACCGCTGTTGCTGGCGCGGTAAGGAGGGTATGATGAACACAATATCTCTTGGACTTGAACTGATGGTTTTTGGTATAGGAGGAGTATTCCTTTCACTTTTAATAATTATGGGTGTAATATTCCTGCTAAAGAAAATGTTTCCCGTTAAAAAATAATGTTTGCGGAAGTGTTAATTGCATCGCGCACAAACGCGCTTGACAAGCTTTTTACTTATCACGTTCCGGAAAAACTTTGCCTGACCGAAGGTTTTCGTGTAAAAATACCATTTGGTGCAGGAAATAAAATAACTGAAGGATACGTTATTTCGATAAAAGAAAACAGCGGTATTTCTATTGCTCCCGAAAAAATAAAAGAAATATTTTCAGTCATAGACAGTTACCCTATTTTTACAAAAGAAACTCTTTCTCTTGCAAAATGGATGAGTAAAAAGTATTATTGTCGTCTTTCTGATTGTTTGAGGACAATTGCTCCTTGCGGAGCTGTTTTCCCTAAATCGGGAATAAGACAAAAAAAATTAGAAAAGACCGCAAAAATCGCGCGAATAAATCCTGATGTTAATATTTCGATTGAGATGCTTTCCGAAAAACAGCAAAGGGTTTTTGAGTTTGTTTCAAGTAATATTAGCGTATACGTTAAAGACATAAAGGAAATGCTTCAAATAAGTGATTCAGTAATAAAAACGCTTGCCAAAAAAGAAATTATATTGATTCAGGAAGAAGAAGTTTTACGTTCGGTGTTGGACGGTAACGAAAAAACTTCTCCTCCGGAACTTACGGGTTTGCAGAAAAAGGCAATTTTTGAGATAAGCCAAAACTCCGAAAAAAAACCCGTTTTAATTTGCGGTGT
>JAISHX010000175.1 GCA_031262335.1 Clostridiales bacterium | reverse complement strand
GAAACAGCGGCTTTTACATCTCCGAGCTTTTTCTTGTCAATATCCGAAAAAAGTCCTTTTTCGGTTTGTGCCGCAGGAAAATTCCCTTCATTTGCTCCCAAAACAAGCAGAGCCTTTATATCCGGAAAACGTGACCGCCGCACATCTCCGACATTCACCGCATCCAAGACAGGAGGCGGCAAAGCTTTTTTTTCATTTGCAAGTGCTGATTCCAAAATTTTCAGAAAATCTTTTAATATTATTTGTTCGTCGCCGAGAATTTCGGTAAGCTTGTCTAAAACGCTTATTATTTTATTCCATACAAATACGACTTCTTCCGAACGCGCGGTTTCTTTATTTCTTATAAAAAATTCAACTTTGTCTGTTATAATACTTTCAAGATTATTTTCAATCAGTACAGAATAAAGAGCCGCACAAAACTCTTTTATTTTTTTTGCGGTTTTGGCTTCTTGCGCAAATTTTGAAGTCAACGCTAAAACAATCTCACGGTATTCATTCAGGCGTTGCTTCATTTGTTCGTCATTTCCGAAACCGTATAAAAATTCTTTCTGCCAGTTTGAACCGCGTATGCCGTAAGCAAGGACATAATTTTCCAGTTCATCAATCATAAAAGGTTTCAACGGTGAAAATCCTGTTTTCAGTAACGCAAAAACGTCTTCATAACGCATGCCGGAAACAGCAGTCAAAACAAGCGACCTCAAATATTCAGTCAAAGGGTGAGAAGCAATAGTATCTGTAACATCAGTAAAAACAGGAATTTTAAGAGCGGCAAACGCTAACTTTAATGGTTTTGCGTAGCTTTCATCACCTATAATAATTCCTATATCCGAAAATCTATACCCGCGTTCACGCGTTAAATTTAATACAACCGCCGCCGCCTGATTTATTTCGGCGGCACGATTCGACGCCGAAACTACTTCAATATTTTTTGTCTTTTCTTTGTATTCGACAGGAAAAAAATAATTGTCGGCAAGGTGTAAAAACGCGTTATCTTTGTGGCGCATATCTTTCCTTAAAATGATATTTTGACCAACAGGAACATTAAGCCTTAAAGCAATTTCTTTCAAACGCGCATAAGCGTCGGCAGGCTCCGAATAAAATTTATAGCTTCCCTTTTCTTCTCCGAGCGGCAAAGTTATAAAAACATTACGGCATTTAAGGAGCAACGCCTCTATTATTCTGTACTCTTGCGGAACAAAGCTTTTGTAACCGTCAATAAAAATATCCGTTTCGGACATCTTTTCCGAAAGAGAAATTTTTTCGGCACAAACATCAAGAATATCGTCGCCGGTAATATACCTGCTGCTTCTAAATTCCTCATACTTTTCGTAAATCGTAACAATATCGGCGAGTTTAAGTTTCAATGTGCCGTCGGCACTGTCAAGAACAGTACGGAGAATTTCCGGGGTAATGCAGTATCTCTTAAATTCCGCAATTTGAGCGGAAATTTGTTCCGCAAATCCTTGTTTGCCGCTTGAGGCTTTGTAATACTGCATTTCGTCGCGGCAAGAAAGTACAATTTTTTTTGCCAACGCACCTTTTGAGGCATCATCAAGAATTTTATCCTGTTCGCCTGTTTCACCAAAAATAAAGTAGGCAAGCCGTTTAAATCCGCCTGCCTGAACTAACATTATTCCGCCCGAAAGCCGCACAAGCTCTTTTTCACTATTCAGCGCAAATTGTTCCGGCACAATATAAAAAGATTTTTCTCCTCGCTTCTGCCTCAAAAGAATTTCTTGAGTACAAAACCATGTTTTACCTGTACCGGAACGCCCTGTTACAAAGGTAAGCATATTACCTCCACACTTATATTTTTTCAAGCAGACGCTCAATTTTTGTTACAGCGTCCGCATATTCAGATACTAAAATATCAAGTTTTATGTCACTTAACTCGCGTTCGATTGCTTTTGCACAAGGAAGCTGTTCAAGAGCCGAAAGCTCCGTTTCAAAATCAATCGGGTTATCGGCAACTTTCACAAGCTCACTAAGTTTGTTACGGACAATCTCTCTGTCAGTATGACCAAGCTCAGAATCAGGCTCTTTAATCGTATCAAGTGCGTTTTCTATGTTTTGCAAAAGTTCGTCAAACTGTGCAAGCACATAATAGGCATTTTCGTTTACATACCCGATATTTCCGTTTCTTCCTTCTTCCTCTATACTGCGGAATTGGAAACCCATGCTCCTTGCGCCGATATTTTCGGACGAGCTTTTTAAGCTGTGAGCATTGTTAATAAAATCACCTATTTGTCCGTCTGCAATTTGCTCTCTCATGCGTAATTCGTAATCTCTGCCTTCCTTAACATAAATACGAAGTGCCGCAATATAACTTAAACTGTCGCCGCCGCAATTAAAAAGTCCCCCTGCTGTGTCAATACCGCTTGCTGAAATTACTTCGGCATCCGGCAAAACTTTGACAACAGTTACTTGCCCTTCTAATATCTTTTCCCGGGGAATATACTTTCTCAGGATTTTATCAAGTTCCGAAATGCGAATAGGTTTTGACAATATGCCATTCATCCCGTTTGAAGAATAAAGTTCTTCGGAATTGGGTATCGCATTTGCGGTCAATGCAATTATTGCGACTTTTTTGTCATTTTTTCGGATAATTTCGCTTGCCTCCATGCCGCTTATTCCCGGCATAAAATTATCCATAAAAATTATATCCCATTGTTCCTTTTGTGCAAGTTCAATAACTTCTTTTCCGGAACGGCAAGTAACCGCGTCAATCCCGTAAAGACTCAAAAATCCTTTTGACACCGTTAAATTCGCACCAACGTCGTCAACAACAATGACCTTTGCGTCCGGAGCAGAAAAGGTTATTATTTCTTTATTGTTTCTTTTTGAGTTACAAACTGTGTTATTTAATATGTCTGCAATTTCTGCGGAATGAACAGGCATAATTGCAATATATTCAAGCGAATTAGTTACTGAAACAGATTCTTCCAGCTCGGCGACAAAAATAACAATGATTTCTTTTTCCAACGATTTTATCATATTTCTTACTGTATGCTCGAACATTGCCGGAACTACAACCGCATCAAACTTACCTGATTGCAATTCTTGAAATACATGGCTTGCTCCGTCGGCAATTTCACACTGTACACCAAGAGCGTTTAAACTCTCATAAAAAAACTCAACGTATGCAAGCCTTCCTTTGTAAATAAGCACTCGTTTTGATTCTGCGTTTTCAACAACGGCAAAAGGTTTGTACTCGTTTAAAGTTTGCGGCAAAATCATTGTAAAAGTGCTGCCTCTGCGGTATTCGCTGACAAATGTAATATCGCCGCCCATTGCAACAGCCAGACGCTTTGAAATTGCAAGTCCAAGTCCTGTACCTTCTATGCCTATATTTTCGTGATAATTAAGCTGAACAAAGTCATTAAAAAGCTTATCGCAATCTTCTTCTTTGATTCCTTTTCCGCTGTCGGAAACTGTAACCGAAATCGCAAAATCGGATTCTGTGCTTGTTTCAGAAGATATGGTCATTTTTATAAAACCTTTTTCGGTATATTTTGCGGCATTACTCAAAAGGTTTACGAGGATTCGACCGATTTTTGCACTGTCGCCGACAAGCTCTGCCGGAAGATTCGGATTTACGCTTACTGTAAAGAAAATAGGTTTGTTCAGTAAATTGACGCGTACAGGACTGCAAACGTCCTCAACAAGAGCGGCAAGACTGTAAGGTAAATTTGTAATGCGCATGCCGCCCGATTCAAGTTTTGAAAAGTCAAGAACATCTTTTACCACAATTCTAAGTCTGTCACTTGCACGTTTTATTTCTTCCATATATTTTGCCATCGTGCCAACTGCGCCCTCACGGACAATAAGCTCGGTCAAGCCGCTTATTGCGTTAACGGGAGTTCTTATTTCGTGGCTCATTTTTGTAAGGAAGTCCGCCTTTGCTTTTACCATATCTTCAGACTGCAACTGCGCCTTTATCAATAATGTAATATCAGTTGCATTAACAAATAATCCGCCGCCAAGCTCCTGTGGCAGTGCATTTACACAAAATTCAAAATATCTGTTGCGGACACCGTCAAAAACTTCACGCATATAAGAGCCTTTGCCTTCCATATGAATAAACTCACAGCTTAAAATTTTAAGTTGGTGAGTCGGACAAATATCGGCAAAAGGTCTGCCAACAATCATATCACTGTTTTCTACACCCAAAAAATGCTCTATCTTTGATGAAAGTTTTATTATCCGCGCTTTTTCATCAACGAGAATAAAATAATCCGGAGTTGCAGAAGATACCGACATAAACAACGCATAGTTATTTTTTGCTCTGCTTATAATTTTATCTGTTTCATTTTTTAATATAAGAACGGCAGTAACGAATACAATTTCACAAACATCAAACACTAATAACGGTATAGAATCCGAAAAACCTTTTGTTCTTATGTCTGATACTACAACGGCAAGCAAAATTATATTAAAAATAATAACTGCTGCTCTTAATTTTTTAAAGTTCCACATAAGAATAGGCAGATAAGTTTCGATTTTTAATTGTCCTTCATTTTTCATAGTAAAAGACTCTCCTTAGGCACGGCTATAGAAAGCCTTTTTTCCTCCCAAGTTATGTCAAGTCTTTTTTCGCGGAAAAATTCCCCGTCAAGACAAACATCAAATGGCTCGTCGGCTTCAATCAGTATATGCTTTGCTTTAATACGTTTATGTTTTTTCAGCGCTTGAATAGAATCACCGTTATAACAGTCCCACATAAATTTCATTGCTTCTTTTCGCATCGAATAGTTGACAAGCCAAACATCAATACAATTTTGGGTAAGCAGACCTTGCCGGAAAGTTGCGTTTGCAATGTCAACACCTATAATATTTTCATGAATATCATAATCGTCTATAGTTACGCGGTAACGCATAGCCAACGGTTTGTGAGCGTAAAGAATTTTTGAATGTGTAATACGCATTAAAATAGGAATTGTCTTTGCAAGCTGCCGTTGGTTGTTCGCCATATAAATCATTTGGCGGTCTGATTTGTCGGCAGAGGCAATAATTCCAACCGAACAAAAGCTTATGCCCCAAACGTGTCCGCAGTGCATTGCGCTTATCAGGCGTTGCTGCATTTTAGTAGAATATTCAACCGAACGCATTTTTTGTATATTTCCCATACCAAGTTTCTCCGCAAGGGAATTGTTTCTGCCGAAAGGCATAGGAACAACGCATGTATTCTCCTCATATACAACGCCTTGCACACATGCAAACAATGTATCATCGCCGCCAATGGCGTAAACACGCAAGGTGACAGAACTTGGAAATTTTTCCCGATACTGATGAATTATACCGATAGGTTCACGCGGAAAATTTGTGTTCTCAATTTTGTAAGGAACATCTTTTTGAAAGCAAAAATACTTATGAATTTCCAAAACAAGATTATTTATATTGTCGTAATTTTGTAATGAACTATTATCTATTATAAATAAATGTGCATTTTCACTCAATGGTACAAACACCTCCCATTACTCCTCCACCTAAAGAGCGGGGTTAGCTTAATAAATATCTCGGCTACTGCCAAGATATTTGCTAAGCTAACCCCGTGTACCCCACGGTTGTATATTTGAGATTAGGCTGACAGCCTTAATCTCTCATTAACGCTTTATTGGCTTTACTCACCTTGGCTAAAGTAATTAACTCTGCTAAGGTTCTGTCTGTCTGTCTGTCTGTCTGTCTGTCTGTCTGTCTGTCTGTCTGTCTGTCTGTCTGTCTGTCTGTCTGTCTGTCTGTCTGTCTGTCTGTGCTGCTGATTGTTGATTTTTAGTTGCTGCTTCGTGAATTTTTTTCTCTACATTCAAAAACACTCTAACAATTTGAGGGTCAAAGTGAGTTCCTATTCCTTCTTTAATCCTAAAAATGCACTCTTCATGAGGAAACGCATTTTTATACGGTCTTTCAGACGAAAGCGCGTCATAAACATCAACAATTGCCATTAGTCTGCCCAACAAAGGAATATCTTCACCGGAAAGCCCGTGAGGGTACCCTTTGCCATCCCATCTTTCATGGTGGTAATGCGCACAGATTTTTGCGTCACGGAAAAAGTCGTCATCAATTTCCGCACGCCGTTCGATTTCTTCAATAACGCTTACCCCATAAGTCGTGTGTAATTTAATAAGCTCATATTCTTCATGTGTCAGTCTGTCCGCTTTGTTAAGCAACGCTTCCCTAACTCCGATTTTGCCGACATCGTGCAGTTGTGACGACATTATAACCTTTTCACTGTCCCAATCTTTTACTTTATCACGATAAAACCAGTCACTTCTCATTTCGTCAAGCATAATCCCAAGATAGCGGCTTGTTCTTTCAATGTGTTCGCCGGTAATACCGTCACGGCACTCAGTCATTTCAGCAAAAGTGATAAGAAGTGCCTTCTGGAGTTTCTTTATATTCTCGGTTTTCTCCTGAACCAACTCTTCAAGATGCTTAGAATAGTATTCTATTTTCCTTTTTTGTTCTTTAAGCAATAGCTGAACCTCAATCCGCTTAAGCAAAACTGCCTGTGTGAAAGGCTTATGTATGTAATCAGATGCCCCCACGGAAAACCCTAACAATTCATTTGATGTGTCTGTTTGCGCTGTCAGGAAAATTAAGGGTATATCTTTCCAAGGTGAATTTTCGTCTTTAAGAAGTTTGGCAACATCATAGCCTGATTTTTCCGGCATAATTATATCAAGCAAAATCAAATCGGGAGTAATTTTGGCAAGCATTTCAAACATTTTGTCTACCGATGACATAGTAAAAATATGGTAGACGTCCTTTAACGCACGTTTGCCTACCATTAAATTTGTAGTATTGTCATCCACAAGAAAAACAGTCTTTTTATTGCTCATACCATTTACGCAACCGATTATCTACTGTCACATACCGATTTATCAATAACAATAGATTTCCACTATCTCTCATCACTTTGAGATTTTCTGCTTCACCTATGTTAGTATAAACACTGTTTTATCCATAGTCCACAGACTTAAATTCTCGTGTTACGAACAGTACATACTTGTTTTGGCGTTTTTTATGCTTTTACAAGTTTTACCGGATTAATTGCTGTATTTAAGTTCCTGCATATCACTGTTCCGAAATGTTCACAATGATATGTTCGTTCACTTAAACTTAACACTTCTTTCTTGTTGCCGCATACACTGCATATCTTTGAACTTGAGTAAAATCTGTCAGCTGCTTTTAACTCAATACCGTTTAACCGGCATTTGTATTCAGGTTGTGTATATTAGCTATCTTGCGGTGTATGCTCTGTTCCGTTCGCTTCACTTTGAGATAGTTTTTGGTTACCGCTCCTTTCTTAAATCTTTTAGCACGTTTTCTTTGCGTCTTTGATTAATTCAACCTGTTGGCATTGTACTCAATTCACCTTCAGCTGTTGTGCTTGTATCCGGGTTGGTTTCAACCGCACCTTTAAGGTCTTGTACAAGCTCCCCCAACACCTTTCTTGCCTTATGACTACGTTTTCCTTGTAATTCACAGGAAAATACTGTTATAATTTGAACTAAGTCCTCAACCAGCTCTTTCTGTTCCGTCTTTGGAGTGCTGTCTATAACTTCTATTGTAGTACCGTATAAGGAAGCCACATATTCAAGTAACTCTATTCCAAATCTAAGTAGTCTGTCTTTGTATAAACATACTACTTTTTCAACTTTTCCGTCAGTAATGAGTTTGATTAGCTGTTGTAATCCTTGATTGCTATAGTTAATCCCACTCCCTATGTCTTGAATTATTTTAAATGGTTTTCCTTGGGATACTAAGTAACTTTTAACCGATTCCACTTGTTTGTCCATGTCGTCAGATTGCTTTTTACTTGATACCCTACAGTACCCTATAACTATCCTCTCCGGCTTCTGTCTTAGTATACCCAAGAAATCATCCAGTTGCTCCTGTGAGTAATACCTCGTGTTACCGTCTGACCTAAAAGGTTTTAGCTTGCCTTCAGTGTCCAACTGCCTCAACTTCCACTTACTAACTCCTAAATAGTCAGCCGCCTTACTAATCGACATCATCATATTTTCATCACCTCAAATATATTGTATCATATAAATATGCTGTTGTCAATATATTTCTTCATAATTAAACCCTTTGCAACTTCCCTTAATCTCTTACTTTTATATGCACTTCTCTTAACTGCAGTTCATTAACAACAGACGGCGCACCCATAAGCAAATCCTGCGCCGCACCGTTAAGCGGAAACGCTATAACATCACGGATACAATCTTCACCGGCAAGTAGCATAATAATTCTGTCAACCCCGGGAGCCATTCCCGCATGAGGAGGTGCACCATAGCGAAAAGCATTATAGAGTGCGCCAAACTGCTCCTTTAAATCCGTTTCGGAATAGCCTGCGATTGCAAAAGCTTTTTTCATTATTTCTGTATCATGATTACGCACTGCCCCGCTTGACAACTCTATTCCGTTGCAAACAATGTCATATTGAAAAGCAAGAACGTCCAACGGGTTTCCGGCAAGAGCGTCAAGTCCTCCTTGAGGCATTGAAAACGGGTTGTGCGTAAAATCAACCGCGCCTGTGTCCTCATTGATTTCATACAT
>JAISHX010000161.1 GCA_031262335.1 Clostridiales bacterium | reverse complement strand
CAACGGACTGAATTTCACTTGTTTGCGAGGCTGTTGCAACAGTTGCTGTGAGTCCGAGAGCTTCTGCTTCGGCAACAGCCATGTTGCCTTGTATTTCGGAATTGACTTCACTTGAATTATAAATTACGCCGACTGTTTTTGCATTCGGCAGAAGTTTTACAAGAAGTTCCATTTGGCGTTTGACCGGAGTAAGGTCGGAAGTACCTGTAACATTACCACCCGGCACTTCATTACTTTCAACAATACCGGCAGATTGAGGGTCTGTAACAGCGGTAATAAACACCGGAATATCTCTTGTCGCGTTTGCACATGCCTGAGCGGCGTCTGTGGCAATGGCAAGAATAATATCAGATTCTGAATTAACAAGCTTTGCCGCAATTGTTTGTGCGTTTCCTTTATCGCCGTCAGCGTTGTTAAAATCAATCGTAAGATTTTCGCCCTCAACGTAACCGGCGTCTTTCAGCCCGTCGATAAAACCTTGGCAGGAGGCATCAAGTGCTTGATGCGTAACAAGTTGGTCGATGCCAAGAGTAATACTCTTTTTGGCTGTTGTGTCGGCAGGAACTTCTGTCGCTTCGTCAGCAGGCGCCTCTGTCGCTTCATCAGCAGGTGCCTCTGTTGATTCATTTGTTGTGATTTGCGTTGTTGGTTCGTCTTTTGCGGCGGAACAGCCCGCAAGAGAAACTCCTACAAGGCATGCGGCGAGTACGCCTGACAATACTTTTACTGCACGTTTCATGTTTAATCCCCTTTCAGAATTAGTGACATATTTCCCACCGACTAAGCGGCGGGATTTCTTGGAAAGTTTCGGCTGACACCGAAATATTTACCGAGCTAACCCCGTGTGTCCCACGGTTTTGTTATATAGATAATACTAATTATTTTTATTTTTGTCAACAAAAAATTTGTCTTTCATATTTAATAGCTTCTGCCAATCTTGTTGTAATCACACTTCCCGGTGTTCTTCTTCACAACTAAATCTTTGTTTGTAAGCCGCAGAAACAAGCCTTTTTTTCTTTTTTTAAAAATTATTTTTATTTTCTATTGACAAACATAGTTCCTTATTGCTATAATAAGTGCTGTGTCGAAACACATGTGTAAGGAGTTGACTTTGATGGAACGTCTTTTGGATTTATCGGGTTTTTATCCGGATGAGGAACGGGAAATTGAAGGCAATTACTCTTTTCCTCTACCTGAGTGTTTTGATGTGCAGGGAGATGTAAATACTTCATTTAACGGAAATGTAAAGTTCGATGGTACGGCATATGTTATTTCGGCAGATGTTCAATCCGAATTTTTTGTCGAATGTGCAAGATGTCTTAAGAAAATTCCAAACAGGCTTGATTTTTCTGTTAAAGAGGTTTATAATAAAGATGACGCGGAAGATAGAATTGATTTTTTTGAAATTATCGTTACTTCTTTCATTAGTGAAAAACCGCTTCGGCATCTTTGTGACGAGTCGTGTAAGGGGCTTTGCCCTATTTGCGGCAAAGATTTGAACAGTAGCACTTGCGACTGTATAAAGACAAATTCTCCGTTTTCGGACGAAGATATAAAATTACTGAAACATACGTTCAAGTAAAGGCAGGTGTTAAAATGTCGATATGCCCAAAAGGTAAAGTTTCAAAAAGCAGAAGAAATACACGCCGTTCACAAAGTTGGAAGATTTCGGTACCGTCTTTGGTTAAATGTCCGCAATGCGGCTCATTTAAAGTTTCTCACAGAGTCTGTCCGGAGTGCGGCAAATACAACAAACGTGAAGTTATAGCTGTTGCCCAATAATAAGCCTACTGTATAGTAAGGAGAAAATTAGTGATTATTGCTGTTGATGCTATGGGCGGAGATAACGCTCCGGCGGAAGTAATAAGGGGTTGCGTTCAGTTTTTGAACGAATTCGGCAAAAGCGGAAATATAAGACTGAAACTTTTCGGTCAAACAGAAAAAATTCAGTCGGAATTAAATAAGCACACGTTTGACAAAAATTGTATTGAAATTTGTGAAGCACCGGAAATAATTGAAATGGCAGAACACCCGACGGAAGCTATTAAAAGAAAGAAAAATTCTTCGATAGTGCTTGGGCTTAATTCTTTAAAACGTGGCGACGCCGGAGCTTTTGTTTCGGCAGGAAGTACCGGTGCGCTACTTACCGGTGCGACAGTAATTGTCGGACGGATAAAGGGAGTCGAACGCCCTGCGTTAGGCACGTTGTTACCTTGCAAAACAGGGTCATTCTTTTTGATAGATTCCGGTGCAAATGTAGACGCAAAACCACAGTACCTTGCACAGTTCGCAAAGATTGGTTCTGTTTATTCAAAAGAAGTGTTAGGTATAGAAAATCCGCGTGTGGGAATTGTTAATATTGGTGCAGAGTCTGAAAAAGGGAATGTTCTTACAAAAGAAGCTTTTCCTCTTTTAGAAAGTTGCGGTGTTAATTTTGTCGGAAGTGCCGAAGCGCGTGATATTCCGCTTGGCGGTTTTGATGTCGTTGTTTGTGACGCATTTGTCGGAAATATAATTCTTAAATATTCCGAAGGGTTTTCAAAAGCACTTTTTTCACTCATAAAACATGAGTTGACATCGGCGTTCCTTCCATCTGTTGGGGCGTTATTGTCAAAAAGCGCTTTTAAAAGCCTGAAGAAGAAGCTTGACCCGTCCGAAGTCGGCGGTGCGCCGTTTTTGGGACTCAAAGCACTCGTCGTTAAAGCGCACGGCAGTTCGGATGCAAAAGCAATTAAAAATGCACTCAGGCAGTGTAACATTTTTATAGAAAAAAATGTTACCGCAAAAATGGCGGAAAGTTTCGCTGCGAATGGGGGAGTTTAATGCTCGAAAAATTGAAGAAAATAATATCAGAACAACTTGATGTACCTGAAGATTCAATCACGTTGGAAACTTCCTTCGCAAAAGATTTAAAAGCAGATTCATTGGATTTATTTCAAATTATTATGGAGCTTGAGGAAGAGTATGATGTCGAGTTCCCGCCCGACGGTGCCGAAAAAATTAAAACCGTTGGTGACGCGTGCGATTATCTTACAAAAGTGATGAAATGACATTTGACGAACAAATAGAGTATAGTTTCCAAAATCCGGCAAATCGCGAAATTGCACTTACGCATAGTTCGTTTACGAATGAAGTGCAACTTCCGCTTACCGAATGTAACGAACGTTGCGAGTTCCTCGGCGATGCTGTTTTGGAGATGGTTTCAACGGTCTATATCTTTGAGAAATATCCCGAACTTCTTGAAGGGGATATGACAAAATTGCGCGCAAGTATTGTTTGTGAGCCGACTTTGGCAAAAGTAGCGCGAAGACTTTCGCTTGGTTCTTACCTGAAATTAGGCAAGGGCGAAGAGCAACTTGGCGGTGCGGAACGTGATTCTACACTTGCCGACTTATTTGAAGCAGTTATCGGGGCTATATATCTGGACGGTGGTTATGCACCGGCAGAGCAATTTGTTCTCCGTAATTTAGAATCAGAAATTGAGTTTATGCGGCATAGGTTTATGCTTGCTGACTCAAAAACTCGGTTACAGGAGATTTTGCAAAAGAAAGGCAAAAAGGAAATTGAGTATTCGGTAATTTCCGAAAAAGGTCCCGAACATGATAAAATTTTCACTGTTGAAGTTTATTGCGGGTCACGTCCTTTGGGGCGCGGAAGCGGCAAAAACAAAAAAGAAGCCGAACAAAACGCGGCTACAGAGGCACTTAATAGCCTTCGTTAATAAATTTTTGCCCCGTAGTGACAGATACAGTTAAAATTATATAGATACAGGGCAGTTATTGTAAACGCCAAATACGAGGAGGAGAACAATGGAAATCTTAAAAGTTTCCAAGGACTCGGCACCGAAGTCGGTAGCCGGAGCAATCGCGGCAATTGTCCGCAAAAATGAAGCAGCCGAGGTTGATGCTATCGGTGCGAGCGCAATAAATCAAGCGGTAAAGAGTATAGTTGTTGCACGCGGTTATGTTGCACCAAACGGCATCGACTTGGTTTGTGTTCCTTGCTTCACTCAGATTGAAGTTGACGGTGCTGAAAAAACCGCAATTAAGTTCATTGTTGAAAAAAGGTAGTACACCTAAGCTCAACGTAAAAAACGGCATATTATATGCCGTTTTTTATTTGTATAATTTTTTAAGTTAAACAACTATACAGCAAAAAAAAGAAAGAGAGAAAGCAGTTTGCTTTCTCATAAAGAGAGGAAAAAGGAGAATAAAACAAACAAAAGTGTTTAAGCAATTTTATGTAGCATTGTAAATTTATGTTACCCAAGGAAACGAGAGTTTTTTTGCTCTTTATGGCTTCGGTTCTGAATCAAGGCGTACTATAATAACTCTATAAATAAATATACTTAATGTATTTAATAGTTACTTTATTTTTTGAACTTTGATGATTAGGCTTACATTAGACTTAAATGGTAGTAATTTTTTATAAATCAACAAAAATTCATATTATAATTAAAAAATAAATAATATTTATAATAAAATTATGTAAAAAAATATTTGCTTATAATAGTGGTTTTATTCCGGACAAATTTCTAAAAATTTCATTTATGCTATAAAAATATAAATATTTTTACTGTTGTCATTGTAGCATAGTTGTAAAGTCCTGTCAACCCTTTTTTTTATTAAATTTACCTTTGTTTTTTCTAATTATTTTACTTATAATGTAAAAATATAAAATTAAAAAGGCACTGCCAAAAACTATGTTAAAACTCTAAGCCGGAATCTTATTGCCGTTAATATTCTAACCGGCACATATTTGGTATTAGAGTTTCAATTAGGTTTAAGCATTGCCTTTGTATTATTTTAACAAGAATTTTTTTAACTTTGTTATTAATTCTTCAAGATTTATCGGTTTTCCTATATGGTCGTTCATTCCTGATTCAAAACATTTTAAAACATCTTCGCGGAAAACATTTGCTGTCATGGCAAGCACCGGCACTTCTTTTGCTTGCGGAATATTTAACGCACGAATACGGCGCGTTGCTTCCAACCCGTCAACGTGCGGCATTTGTATATCCATAAGAATAATATCGTATACGGGATTTTGTTCAAATAAACGGACTGCTTCCATTCCGTTTTCGGCGCAATCAATTTCAAGACCTGTATCTTCGAGAAGTGACAAAACAATTTCCCGATTGACTTCTACATCTTCGGCAAGCATTGCACGGAAACCTCTGAAACAGTATTTAGAAAATTTGCTTGAGGAATCATAATAATTCGGAGTCAAAAATCCGTTAATGCAGTCAACAACAGAGGAGGGCAGTAATGGATTTTGCAAAAAGCCGTCAATACCTGCCTCTGTTGCGGTATCGGAAAATTGTGCCCAATCTTTTGCGGATGTCGCAACTATGATTATTCCATGGAATTGCAGTCGGCGTAAGTTGTACGCCGCTCTGATACATTTTTTTATTTCTCCATTTATATCTATAATACACAAACTATATATATTGTTTTCTTTAACAGCATTAAGTGCATCTTGCGTATTATCAAAAATTTCACATCCAAACTCGTTTCTTGTGGCTACTTCAATAAAAATATCTCGTGATTCAGGTTTATCGCAAATGATAAGAATATTATTTTCTATATTAAAAGATTTTTCGGATGTATTTTTGTCGGGAATATAGTCGGCACAAATATTAAATATAAATTTTGACCCGTGTCCGATTTCAGATTTAATAGATATAGAGCCGCCCATCATTTCAACTAAGCGCTTGCTTATTGAAAGTCCAAGCCCTGTTCCGCCGAATTGTCGGGCTATTCCTCTTTCTGCCTGCTCAAAAGAATTAAAGAGTTTGCTTTGCTGTTCCGCCCTTATGCCGATACCTGTATCGGATATGCAAAATTCAATCACACATTTTCCGGAATTTTTTGAAACAAGAATAGCCTCCAAACCTATCTCGCCTTCTTCCGGCGTAAATTTGACGGCATTTGATAAAAGATTTGTTATTACTTGCGCGAGCCGCTGGTTATCTGCAAAAAGAACTTGCGGAATTTTTTTATCAAGTTTTACTGATAATTTTTGCCGGCGTTGCTCTATACGAAAGTTTACTACGTTTATAACTTTTTGTATTGTTTTTTCAAATTCAAAAGTAACAGGCGAAAGTTCAAGCTTGTTAGCCTCAATTTTTGACATGTCAAGAATATCGTTTATGACACCCAAAAGATGTATTGACGCTTCTTCAATTTTATTAAAAGCATAATCTTTACGTTTGGCGTCAGTTGAGTTTTTTCCTATTTCGGTCATGCCGATTATCGCGTTCATCGGTGTACGGATTTCATGTGACATATTTGAAAGAAAGTCACTTTTTGCACGGTTTGCGCGTTCGGCAGATTCTTTTGCCAAAACAAGGTCTGTCACATCATTAAGGAATAAAAGGGTTCCCATAAAATTGTCATTAGAATCCGAAAACGGTATTATGTCCATTTTATAAGACTTTTCATCAACAGAAACACTCATATCGCGAATAATTTCGCGTGAGGCAAGGGCATCAAATATAATGGTTGCCAATTTTTTTGGGAAACGTGTGTCCAATATTGTATGAAAATCCCGTCCTTTTAAAACGGCATTGGTTTCATTAACAACTCCCAAAAAATCTACGGCGGCACTCGTCCCCAAAACATATTGCGAATTTGCGTCAATCAGGAAAATTATATTAGGAGAATTTACAAGTAAATGCCATGTATATTCTTCCTTAACTTTGAGATTTTGCTGCACTAATTTTGCTATGTTTTCCTGAATTTTAACATTTGTTTTATATGTTTCAACAAGTTTTTCACTAACGCGGAGTTTACGGTTAAGTTTACGTATTTCCGCATCTTGCTCTTTGATTTTTAGTAACAATTCATTATAATCACTCAACCGAATTGATTCAATCTCGTCCATTACACGATTCACCAAGGTTCAGGTTAGGCAAAAGCCTCCCTATTTATATTTTTAGTCGTTCATCATCCCAATAAATTCATAGGGAATAAAAGGTAAACATAGCAGAAACAGACAAAATTACAAAAGACAAGCTACCGCAGAATAATTATGGAAACGATTTGTTACGTTACCATTTTTTAAAGAAGACGGACAAATTTCGCCCCCTGAATAAGAGAAGAAAATATTATCGGTATTTTTCAGTTTTTCAGCTATCAGTTCAGCTTCGGCAAGAAAATCCGTTCCCAAAACAATACGCCTTATAATGCAAGAAAAAATTATAGCTGTGTTATATTGTTCTTTAAGAATCCTGTCCATAAGAGCAGATGTGCTTTCAAGCACGTCCTCTTTTAATGGGTTTGTAACAGTAAAAATAGTGTTTGCTTCCATATTTCCGCGGCAAACGCCATAACCGTTTTCGTCAATATAGACCAGTGCACGGACAATAGGCACTCCGTCATTGTCGGGACGGCTTTCCATTTCGGTTACAAAGGCAACAAACTGCATTCCCGCGTCAAGTTTGCCGTCGCGTACAATGCCTATATTTGTAAAATATTCAGCGGCGTTCATACCGTTTATTTCCATTATTACATGTCCTTTGCTTTTTGTAATTTTGCCGGAGTGAGGCAGTTTATTGTCTGACTTAACTACTGTAAATAAAAATTTTGGAGAAACATTACCGGACACAATAATAAACGCTATTTTGTCAAAATAAGACTGTCCGCAAAAAAGTGTCTGACAATTGTCAAATTCTATTCGGTCACTTACTGCAAGTGAGCCGAAAACAGGTACATTGGGGGCAACTTCCCCGAACGCGTCAACGAACAAATCTCCGGCGACCTCGTCAAATAACGGAGCAAAAATAAAAATCAATTCAGGTTTGCCGTTAAGAACAGCGGCAGCTTCGGCATAAGGTTTTTTAAGAGAAGAAGTCACGTCGCTGTCTGTTGTCGGAGAAATTTTTTCTGACAAACCAACAGAAAAGGACACATCGTCACTTGTTAAAACAAGAATGGTCAGCATAAGAATACCAACTTCCGTAGTGTCGCGCATATTAACAGCTTGATTCATTGTCGTTGTACCGGCAATAGGGAAAGGCAGTTCTTTGCATATAGCGGCATATACACCGCTCTGCAAAAATTCAGGGTCGCACATCACAATTCCGGCAGTATTTGTCCCGAGCTGAAATCCTGACAGTTGGCTGCGTATTTCTTCAACCGCCAATTCAGGAATATCAATCTCGTAAGTACATAAGTTAATTGAACGAACCATCCGATTCCCCTTTCATAACAACTCTTTCCTAATTAGAATAGTATCAAGAAAACAATAAAAAGTCAAGAAGATAATTACATCTCCGGATGTGAGAGTTGTCGATGGTGCGAAAAATTTCTAAAAATAACTTGTAACTTTTTACCCCCTCTTGTATAATAAAGAAGGCTTATCTGAAAAACCAAAATATAAATCACCTTGAGGAGGACGGTTTCTGGAATGAAAAAGAAAAGCATCAGCGTATTGGTCTTACTAGGCATAGTTATGTCGGCGTTGCTCTTGGGCGCGGCTTCTTATTTCGGCATTGGACGCGGGAATTTTTTGGGAGTGCAAAACATTCACCAAGGGCTTGATTTAAAAGGCGGAGTATCTATTGTCTATGAGGCAGATGCGGAAAATCCTACGGCTGAAGAAATGCAGTCGGCAGTTTCGCTTATTCAGGGAAGGCTTGACCGCCGCGGCTGGACAGAGGCGGAACTTTCACGCCAAGGCGACAAAAGAATACGGCTGGATATTCCGGGTGTTGACAACGCGGAACAGGCAATATCCGAAGTAGGTGCAACCGCAAAACTTACGTTCCGTGATGAGAACAATAATGTTCTTCTTGAAGGAGCTGATGTTGCAAATGCTTACCGTTCTACAAACGGCGCGCAACAGGCAACATGGGTCGTCAGCCTTGAGTTTACAAATGAAGGCACAACAAAATTTGAACAGGCAACAAGAGATAACGTCGGCAAAAGTCTTGGTATTTATCTTGACGAAGACCTTATAAGCAATCCGACAGTAAATTCGGCAATAATTGGGTCGTCGGCGGTTATTGAAGGTGATTTTACACCTGAATCATCAAATGAGCTTGCCGCTTTAATCCGCGCAGGTTCTTTGCCGTTTAATCTTAATGTCGTAAATATGTCAAATGTAGGCGCAAAATTGGGCGCAAACTCTCTTGAAACAAGCGTTTTTGCAGGATTTGTCGGAATTGCACTCGTATTTATATTTATGCTGTTTGTATATCGGTTGGCAGGCGTCATGGCGGACATTGCTCTTACGCTGTACATTGCCGTTGTGCTTGTTGTTTTAAGTTTATTTGAGGTTACTCTGACATTGCCGGGTATAGCCGGTGTAATTCTTTCGACAGGTATGGCTGTTGACGCGAACGTCATTATCTTTGAAAGGCTAAAAGAAGAGATTCAGGCAAAACGCTCGTTGCGTACAGCCGTAAAAAATGCTTTTTCGCGTGCGTTTTCAGCAATTTTTGACAGTAATATTACAACAATGATATCATGTGCGGTGTTGTTCTGGCTTGGCGTTGGTCCTGTAAAAGGTTTTGCTCAAACACTGTTTATCGGTATTGTTGTTTCAATGTTCACATCGTTGGTTATTACAAGACTGCTTCTTAATGTTCTTGTCGGGCTTGGTGTTGAACGTGCAGAACTATTCAGAATTAATATGAATAAGCCTGCAAGAAGCAAACCATTATCGATTGTCGCAAATAGATTTAAATGGTTTGCAATTTCAGGTGCGGCACTTGTCGTTGCAGTTGTATTCAGTATTGTAAATGGTGCATCGGGCAAAGGCGCATTCAACTTGGATGTTGAGTTTGCCGGCGGACTTGCAATGCAAATTGACATTGGCGAATCTTTTAACAATAATGATATTGAAGATATAATTGAAACTGTAACAGGACAAACCGCACCTCAAATTCAAAAAGTAACAGGCGGCAATTCGGTTGCTATTAAAATCCGTTCGATTACACAAGAAAAAAGAATTGAATTGACAGATAAACTTAAAGAGAAATATCCCAATATGGAAGTAAGCTCAGTAGATGATGTTTCCGCAACCGTCAGCGGTGAAATGCAACGCACGGCAATACTTGCCATAATAGTTTCCAGCATAGCAATGCTCATTTATATTACTATCCGTTTCCGTGATATTAAGTTTGGCGGCGCGTCAATACTTGCAATACTTCACGATGCGCTTATTACGATTGCAGTTTATGCTGTTTTCAGAATCCCTCTCAACTATTCGTTTATTGCCGCAATCCTTACAGTAACGGGTTACTCAATCAACGCTAATATCGTTATATTTGACAGAATGAGGGAAAATAAGAAAATAGGTCTTGTGCAAACGGACGAAGAGTTTGTCAATCTTGGCATTACACAGAGCGTTACGCGTGCGGTATACTCTTCTCTTACAACTCTTGTAACGATTGCGTCTGTTGCAATTTTTGGTGTTTCAAGCGTAAGGGAATTTTCAATACCGATTATTGCCGGTATAGTTTTTGGAACGTATAGCTCGATTTGTCTTGCAGGGTCTTTCTGGTATATGTTTAATAAATCTAAGAAAAGAAAAACAGCATGATGGAATGGAAATTAAAAAAAACAGAAAAAGACATAAAGTTGATGTCTGAAGTTTTGAA
>JAISHX010000084.1 GCA_031262335.1 Clostridiales bacterium | reverse complement strand
GGTGCCGAACGCAAAATAGTAACATCTCTTCATCTTGACCCTGAATCACTTGAGAGAACAATAACGGCAAGAAATGAAAAATATGACGTAATCAGAAAAAAAGAAACTCGTTATTCTGTAATAAACCCTGACGCAGATATAATTATAGTGGCGTACGGAACGATTGCGCGAATTGTCCGCTCTATTATTGACGAACATAATGCCGAAAAAGAAGGGTTTTCGTTAGGGCTGTTCTGTCCGCTGACGCTATTCCCGTTTCCGGAAACGGAACTGTATAATATTTCAAAGGGCAAAAAAGCTGTTTTTACAGTCGAAATGTCGTCCGGACAAATGGTTGAGGATGTTCGTCTTGCTGTTCTTACAAATGCTCCGGTTAAGTTTTGGGGCAGAAACGGCGGAATTGTTCCGTCTGCGGAGGAAATTTCCGCACAGGCAAAAAAAATATGGGAGGCGGTAAAATGACGACTGTGTTCAAAAAGACGCAAATGCTCACAGATACTCCAATGCACTACTGCCCCGGCTGTACACACGGGATTACTCACAGACTTATTGCCGAATCTGTTGAGGAGCTTGGCTTTTTCGGTAACTGTATAGCGGTTGCTCCGGTTGGCTGTGCGGTACTTGCTTATGATTATTTTAATTGCGACTGTGTTGAGGCTGCACACGGGCGTGCACCTGCTGTTGCAACAGGAATAAAACGCGTTCACCCTGACAAACTTGTGTTTGCATATCAGGGCGACGGTGATTTGGCTTCAATCGGAACAGCAGAAATTATACACGCGGCGACACGCGGCGAAAATATTTCGGTTATATTTATAAACAATGCAATTTACGGCATGACCGGAGGTCAAATGGCTCCGACAACGCTGATAGGGCAAAAGGCGACAACAGCGCAATTCGGACGTGACCCGCTTACAAACGGCTATCCTCTGAAAGTGTGCGAATTGCTTTCCAATGTAGACGGTGTTGCTTACATTGAACGCGTTTCTGTTACAAGTGTAAAAAACATAAACAACGCTAAAAACGCGATAAAAAAAGCGTTGTGTATACAAAAAGAAAAAAAAGGATTCTCTCTTATAGAGGTTTTGTCAACTTGTCCGACAAACTGGAAGATGTCGCCGAACGATGCTATGAAGTGGGTTGACGAAAATATGACAAAACAGTTCCCGCCGGGTGTGTTTAAAGATACATACGCGGCACAAGCAGAGCCAAAGGAGGTGTCAAAGTGACAAAGCGTTTTATTTTTGCCGGCTATGGCGGGCAGGGAATGCTTCTTTGCGGGCAGATGCTTGCTCAGGCGGCAATGTATGACGGATATTTTGTTACATGGCTGCCGACATACGGTCCGGAAATGCGCGGCGGCGCGGCGGCTTGTGCCGTTGTTATTTCGGACAGCGTTGTCGGGAGTCCTTTAATTATGCCGTCAGATGTTGTAACGGTTGCAAGCCGTCCTTCTTTTGACAAATACAAAGATTTTGTGAAAGAAGGCGGAAGTCTTATATTTAACAGTTCACTTATTCTGCTTGATGAAAGCGAGATTAAACCTTGCTATGTAGCCCTTGATGCACAAAAACTGGCGGCGGAAGCAGGAAATGAAAAATCCTTAAATATGGTTATTCTTGGTGCGGCGAACAGATTTGCAAATATATCTGAAAAATCTATAAACGAAGCCATCGCCCACAAATTCAAAAAACCTGCCCTTTGTGAGTTGAATGAAAAAGCAGTTCTGTTGGGAAGCAGAGCCTGAAACTTTGAGTTGGAGATTTTCATACTTTGTAAAAAAATTCTTGTTTATGGCTTATTAATAGTGGTATAATTAACTCAAACGGGGGTGTTTTTATGAATTGGTACAGAAACCTGAAAATCAAGGGGAAATTGCTTTTTGCCTTCGGAGTTGTTGTTTTTCTGACGGCTGTTATAGGTATATCCGGTATTCTTATTTCGTCAAACATAGTTAATCGGTATACTTATAACCTTGATTATCCGGTCATGCGCGAAACAGACAGTCTTGAAATGGAATATCATTTTTCCAGGATACGCCGTGTAACAATGAGCCTTTCGGATGTTGCCGGAAATAGTGACAGAGTATCGGCACTTAAATCAGAAGGTGAAGCAGCTTATAGCGAGTTTAACACATTTTATCAGAACTACCTTACAAATATTGATGATGACTCTAATCTTACGCAAAGTGACAAAGAAAGCCGCAGAGAGAACATGGCGCTTATCAGAAATGCTGTAGACACATATTATTCAACGGTTTTTCAAAAATGTGCCACTCTTGCAGAAAACAGCACCGCCTCCGCTTCTTTGTCGGCAGAATTTGCGAAAATACAACTTGATTCGACCGAAACAGCCAATAGTGCTGTAACTGCCCTAAATGAAAACGCAGATGTTGCTTCCGACCTTGCGGATGAAATAGGAATCGAAATTACAGCTGAGGCAAATACATTTATTGTAGTGCTTGCTATAGGTTTGATTTTTACTATTGCAGTTGCGTTGGGCATTGCATTATTATGTGCAAGTCTTGTCGGCAAGCCGCTCCGTGCGCTTGTTGAGGCAGCACATTCTGTTGCAACAGGCGACTTGAATGTTGACCTGTCTCTTGAGCTTGATGATGAAGTCGGCGAATTATATGAGAGTTTTGATAACGTTGTATATAATATAAGACGTATTATTTCTGATATAGATATAATGCACAAAAAGCATGACGACGGTATAATGGAAGCGTTTATTGATGAAAACGCTTATCAAGGTGCATATTCCGAAGTCGCGTTTGGTGTAAATACTACGGTAAAATCTTATATTTCCATGCTTAATGATGTATTTGCCGCACTCCGCAGTATCGGCGGCGGTGACTTTAATATACGTCTTAAATCATATAAGGGACAAAAAGCTATTGTTAATAATGAGCTTAATGACCTTGTGCAGACGATTCGTGATATTACAAAGGAAATCGGTTATCTTGCCGAAGCCGGCGTAAAAGGCAATCTTTCCGCAAGAGCGGAAAAGCATAGATTCCTTGGCGAATGGGCTGTTATTCTTGAAGAGCTTAATAATGTTATGAATGCGGTTGGAAAACCGGCAGAAGAAATTATGGGGGTTGTTCTTGAGCTTGCAAAAGGTAACTTCAAAACAAAAATGGCAGGCAACTACGACGGCGATTTTAATACTCTTAAAACTTCAATGAACTTTACGGTTTATACGATAACTTCATATCTTGATGAAATTAAAGATGTTTTATCCAAAATTTCCGAAGGAGACCTTTCACAGCGGATTGAACGTGAATATGTCGGCGATTTTATTGTTATAAAAGAATCTATCAACAAAATTGCGGCATCACTTAATAAAACAATGGGCGGGATTCACGCTGCAAGCGACCAAGTTCTTATGGGTGCAAAGCAGATTTCTCAAAGCGCAATGTTGCTTGCAGAAGGTGCAACCGAACAGGCAAGCTCTATTCAGGAGCTTACCGCAACTGCCGAAGAAATCAATCGTCAGGCACACGAAACGGCAAAATACGCGGTTAAAGCAAACACAATG
>JAISHX010000042.1 GCA_031262335.1 Clostridiales bacterium | reverse complement strand
TTGCAGTAATTAGAAAACTCAATAAGTCCGCGTAAATATACATCTGTTCCGTAAACAGCGCGGCGAGTCTTGTCCGCCTCTGCAAAAAGCTCTTTTTCATATTGTGCGGAAAAAATAACGTCTTTCAGTCCGCCGTTGTCAAGTAAATCTGTTATTTTATTCATGTTCAAGAGTCCGCATTGCAAGAATCGTCTGCTCAATCAAATAGTCAAGTTCCCAACCAAGCATGTTTGCGCCGCGTTCAATAACTTCACGCGAACAGCCTGCCGCAAAAGTTGGTGTCTTATATTTTTTCTTAACAGACTTCAGTTCCAAATCGAGCGTGCTTTTTGACGGTCGCATAAGAGCCGCCGCCCAAATCAGACCTGTAAGTTCATCAGTTGCAAAAAGAATTTTTTCCATTTCATGAACAGGCTCTGCGTCTATATTACAAAGCCCCCAACCATGACTTGCAACAGCATGAATAAATTTTTCCGGCAAACCGCGCTGACGCATAATTTCTGCTGTTTTAACACAATGTTCGTCCGGAAACATTTCAAAATCCAAGTCGTGAAGCAATCCGACAACTGCCCAAAAATCCGCCTCATCATGATAACCAAGCTTTTCGGCAAAATATCTCATGACTCCTTCAAGTGTTTCAGCATGCCGAATATGAAAAGGCTCTTTGTTATATTCGCAAAGGAGTACATACGCATCTTCCCGTGTAATCATTCCAGACCTGCCTTTCAAAATTTATAAAAATATAAATTGTATTAGATGTTCGATTTGATTTCTGTTTCATACTTGCCATTGAAAAATAATTGTACTTGATGCCCTTTACGTAGTTCTCGGTTTAAGCGGAATTTTATGTGCCGTAATTATCGTGTGGCTATGGGCGTTTATTGTTATCACAAAATCCCCGCCGCTAACATACCAATTCTTTCCTTTTATAATCACATCACAGCTGTCAGCGTTACGTACAACAGTCCTGCAATATTCTACAACATCATCGGTTTCAAGTCCAAGATTACGCTTAATTCTTTCAACTCCAAGCGGTGTTGTGTGGAGTTTTTCAACGTAAATTTCACTCATATTATATTCGTTTTGTTTAAGATTTTATAATAATACTTTCCGTCATTACTTAATTCAAAACCGTTTGCTTTTAGGACACCGATTGATTTTTCGTTATCGCTATCAGGATTAACAATAATCTTTTTTCCGCAAAGCGAAATTACTTTCAGTACAAGTTTCTTGATGATATCTTTAGCGTAACCCTTGCTTAAAAATTCTTCCTCGCCGATTAAATAATCAAGCGAGTAAACCTCTTTTGGTATAGTTATATCATACCAATCTTCCAAATCATTAGCGTCGTAACAGTCGTAAAATTGACAGAATCCAATAGGCAATTTATCAAGCAAAACAACAAAATGATGTATCCACGAAAACTCATCGTTCCTTTTGCGGATTTCATAAAGCCATTCGTCAACAGGGTCGAATCTCTCTTTGATATAAGGCTTGTTAAGCCACTTTTCAATCAGTTCAATATCAGAATTTTCTATCGGACGAAATATCATTTTTTCTCCTGTCTTTCAAAATCTAATTTATTCTTTTGAATATTTCATAATTCTATTATACAATGGTATTTATAATTTGTAAATATTTATAAATTGTTTTTATTTAGTCATTTATATAAGGAAAAAAGCGAGTTATATCTCTCGATATAACTCGCTTTTAGCTGGGAACAATAGGGCTCGAACCTATGACCCTCTGCTTGTAAGGCAGATGCTCTCCCAACTGAGCTATGCTCCCTGCGCGATTCAGAAGGGGCTCGAACCCTCGACCCCCAGCGTGACAGGCTGGTGCTCTAACCAACTGAGCTACTGAACCAACAAGGACTATTATAGCTTATGTCTTTTTTAATGTCAACAACTTTTTTAAAATTTTTTTCTGTCAAATAATTCCTGTAAAAAAATCGTCAATATAATTTTTTTGCCGCTCATGCAGTTCCGTAATTGACTCCATTTTTGTTAAGAATGCGCCCGGAATCCACGTTCTTTTTTTTGAGTAATATTTGCGGCAAAGAGATAAAAACTTATCGGGAAAAATTAACGGCGCGTATAACGCCCTTACTTCGTTATCGGAAAGAGGATTGTACTTTGTATATTGTTCAAGAATCTGCTCTATCGGAGCAGCTCCTCCGGAAACGGTTTTTTTTGAATGTCGTTTAATTACGTCGGCTATGTCATTTATAAAATGAGCGGGAGCCGCAGCAAGAAAATTTACAATAAAAGCCCCGTCTGAGCCTAAAAGAATTGTTTCTTCCTTCAGCAGGTTATGGCATATATACCCTCCAGCAACAGCATCGGCGGCAGTTTGGCGGTAGTATTCGCTTTTTGATATTTCAAGCCAGTCCGACAAATCGTTTTCATAAAATGCAAGATTTTTTAAAAAAAGCACGTCAAAATCAGAGAGCCGCGTTTGCCTTCTCACAACACGCTTGCACTCATTAAGTAAAGATTTTACTGCGCCAAACTCTTCTTCAGGTGTTTCTTCCGTACCAAAAACCGAAATTATACCACTACTTTTAAGTGCGGAGTGCATTCTTCCCAATGCGGAAACTGCCGCCAGCACGTCCTCTTTTGAAGAAAAATCCGTTTCACGGTAACTTTGCCGGCAGTCAGCCGCTATGTAATATTCGCCTTCAAAAACGGTGTAGGGCATGCCTTGCTCTGTTGTCGAAAACCTTTCGGCACTTTCAAACCCTGCAGCACTCAATCTCTCCTGAATGTTATGGGCAAACAGCAGCTGCGGTACCGAAGCGGGCGTAGGGCGAAGACATTTTGTGCCTTTGTCTGTTTTGCATATATAATAAGACTTTTCCTTGCGAAACCCAAGGCATTTTAACGAAAATTGCCTCAGAATTGTCGCGACGGTAAAAGAATCCAACTAAATCGCCCCCTCATGTCAGCGGTTTAAGCCAGTAGCCGTGTTCGCCTTCTGCGACTACTCCCGAACGACTTTTAAACTGCTTAAATTCATTATTTTCACAACCTTCTTCATTACACGAAAAAACATTCGGTACGCCGAGTATAAGTATTTCTCCGTCTTCCGACTCTTTTCTTCCGATAATAACATGCCTGTACTTTACAAAAGACTCGCAAATAAAAGGATTGTTTATCAATTTTTTATAGTCTATCGGCAAATTTATAAGGTCGGAAAGACTTGCACGCGCCCATTGAATATTACTGCCGTCATTATATGAAAACGGTATCATGTGAACATTGTTTTCAAAAATTCTGTCCGCACTTGCTTTTGGGAACAACGCGCCTGACCCGTCAAAAATATCTTCTTCGGGAACAAGTGTGGCTTCCGAAACAAATTCCTCCGAATCTTTTCCGTTTTCGATTTTCAGTTTTAATTGCAGTTGTATATCCTCGTATTCTTTTTCCGGCTCTGTTGCGGTTGCTGCAACAGGAACATCAGATTCGATTGTTTCGTCAGAATGTGCCGGCAATTCAGGCGTTTCATTCGGATTATTGATTTCGGAAGATTTATCAACCCCGGCATTTTTTTCCGAATGTTCAATGCGGGGATATTGTGCTTTCGCCGGGGTAGCATCTTGTATAATTTTAGTTTCTTTGTCTTCGTATTTGATAAATTTTCTCCAGTTATTAGGCTCCGTTCCTCTAAAACCAAAAACTTCCGCATCTTTCTGCTCAGCACTTGATATTAAAACCGCATTGATTTTGTTAAGCGGAAAATCTGTAAGAACTTTAAGCTCTGCACGTCCTTTTCCGTCTGCATAAAATCTGTGTACAAACTTTGCTTTGTTTGCATCGTCTTCCAAAAAAAGATTATAACTTGCCCGCGGAACTAACTTTTGAGCCGAAATAAGAATCTTACCGGCGTTTTTTTCCGCGAATCCTTCCGCCACACACCGTCCGCAATGTTCATTGCCAAAAAAAAGCGTGATTATAGTGCGGTAATACCCCATAAACATTCCTCCCATATAAAAAAGTTTTGGCGGCTAATTAAGCTTATTCCGGCATGACTGTAATTATGAATCTGTCTTGCCTGTTTATACGGAATAGTCGGCTAATTTAACATTCGTTGCTGCGGATGTTCGTTTATACAGAAATTTTGCTCAAAAAAACTTGCGTTTTTTCTCATAACATAATATACTTGTTCAAAAGAACAAACCGACCAACTTTTGGGGTGATTAAATAATGCCAATGGACAGAAATGATAAAAAAAACACACCTCCGGCTTACCGAAGGCGTATTCCGGCAAAAAAACCAATGACAGGACTTTCCGCATTTTTTATAATCGTTGTTGTGGCGGCAGCATTATTTTGTGTCGTTGCTTTTTCTATGTTATTTACTTCACTGTCTTCAGGCGGTACAAATGTTAATACGCCGCAAACAACGTTGCCTCCGCTTGTGACTGATTCTCCTTCCGAATCAGAAGAAATAAGCACGGTTTCCGCACTTATTACAGCGACAGACACAACTTCAAAGCGCATTGACTTATATGACTTTAACATTGAAAAATCTTATATTTTTTACATTGACGCAACAACGAAGCTGACTGACAAATACGGAAAACAACTTTTTCTTGCCGCCTTTTCGGAAGGCGATATTGTAAAAGCGACATTCGCAAAAACAGCAAACGTTCTTGAATCACTGCAAATGTCACCGGAAGCATTTGTAAAGAAAAATGTCACGGATATTAAAGTTTCGGACGATATAATAACAATCGGGAATGATACTTTTAACTATACAAACAAACTTATAGCCCGTCATAACGGCAACTCGTTTGATATAACTTCTGCCGTTGATGTTGACGTATTTACGTTTCATGGTTACGGCGACACAATTTGGTTTGCTGAACTTACAACAGGACATGGCGAAATTACAGTAAATTACCGACCTGATATAATTGATGCCGTTCTTGAAATTGACAACGACATATATACTGCCGTGACCGAAAATATATCCGTATACGTTAGTGAAGGCAAGCACCGCGCTATTTTCAGATGCAAAAACATTGAGCCGTTTATTTATGACTTTACAATTGAACACAGCGAAATTATTCCGCTTGATATTTCCGCAATAGAAATTTCGGGTCTTAACTTAAATCTTACGGTTGTTCCGGAGGATAGTGTTGTAACAATCGACGGCGTACTTGTACGCCATTCTAAGGCGGTGTATGTTCCGTTTGGCGAACACTTGTTAAAAGCCGAAAAAGAAGGATACGAGCCTTTTGAAAAGATACTTGCTATTCAAACAGGAGCAGAGCAGGACATTACAATAGACCTGATTAAACTTCCTGACCCGACGCCGACGCCGTTACCGCAAATTTCACAGCCTAACGCAACGGAAAAAACCGAATCAAAAAAAATGACATTCAACACAACTCCTTCAGAAGCCGAACTGTTTATTGATGGCTTATATGTTGGTCTTACGCCCGTTGCAAACATAGCGGTTGCTTATGGAGAACATGTTTTCGCATACCGAAAGGACGGTTACACTACAATGTCTGTTACCTTTAATGTAAACGACACGAGCGAAACTGTTATAAATGCTAATCTTCAACCTGTTCCCGGCAGTTCTGCTGATGAACCGATTTTCCAGTAAAGAAAAGGCAGTAGGACAACTAATCTTAAAATAGTTGGAAGTGACAATGAAAACGAGTATTTCAGAGTATTTCCTTGATTTGCTGTTTCCGCCGAAATGTGCCTTCTGTAAAGAAATAATTCCTAATGCAGAAGGCAAAAAAGTCTTAATATGCCGCCGATGTAAAGGCGGCTTTAATTATTTTCCGAAAGATTCGGT